>NZ_CEZLMY010000041.1:0-2865 GCF_983033635.1 Psychromonas sp.
GTTTAAACCTTGCCAAATTGTGGCAACTGCCGATCCTGTTTATCTGTGAAAACAATCTTTATGCCATGGGTACTGCACTGGAGCTTGAAGAGTCTAATCAGAAAATTCATTTAAAGGCGGCCAGTTACGGTTTAACCTCGCAAGTGATTGATGGCATGAATGTCGTTGATGTGGAAGCAGCGGCAAAATTAGCCTGCAGCGCAATACGCGACGGTAGTGGCCCGCAATTTATCGAATGTCAGACTTATCGTTTTCGAGGTCACTCCATGTTTGATACACAGCTTTACCGAAACAATAGTGAGGTCGAAGAGTGGAAACAAAAAGGCCCCATCGTACAGTTAACAAATTGGCTGGTAGATAATCATCAAATTGAACCTGAGGAGTTACAAGCAATCGAACAGGCTGTAGATAAAGAGATTGAGAGCGCTGTAAAACACGCAGAAACAGCCGCTATTGAACCTGTAGAAAGTTTGTTAAAGCACGTATACACGGAGGTTTCCCATGGATGAAGTAACTTTCAGAGACGCGTTTAAAGCGGCGATAGTTGAGGCTTTAACGGAAGACCCACGGGTTTTTTTAATGGGAGAAGATGTCGGTCATTATGGTGGTTGTTACGCTGTTTCTAAAGGTTTGCTTGATAAATTTGGCGCACAGCGGATTATTGACACCCCGCTTTCTGAGTCTGGATTTGTTGGCGCGGGTATTGGTGCCGCGGTTGGAGGCATGCGTCCTATTGTTGAGGTGATGACGGTTAATTTCAGCTTGCTTGCATTGGACCAAATTATCAACAATGCAGCGACTTTGCGGCATATGTCGGGCGGACAGATCTCCGTGCCACTGGTGATTCGTATGGCTTGCGGAGCAGGCAAACAGCTGGCAGCGCAACACTCACACAGTTTTGAGGGTATATATGCGCATGTGCCCGGTCTTAAAGTGCTTTATCCCGGCACCATAGCAGATGCACGCTATATGCTGAAAATGGCGCTTGCCGATCCGGATCCGGTTATTATCTTTGAGCATGTCATGCTTTATAACCAGACCGGAGTTTTACCTGAAACTGACAATATCGCGCCCATGGAAAAAGCGGTGATCCGCAAAACCGGCACGGATCTGAGTATTATCACCTGGGGCGGTTGTTTATATAAAGCGATGCAGGCAGCAGAGTTACTTGAAGCGCAAGGATTTAATATCGAAGTGGTAGATTTGCGTTGCTTGCGCCCGCTCGATAGAGAAACAATTATCGACTCAGTACGCCGCACCCATAAGGCACTGATTGTAGATGAATCATGGAAAACAGCAGGCATGTCGGCAGAGATCAGTGCCATATTAGCAGAGCATGCACTTTGGTATTTAGATGCACCAGTGCGCCGCGTATGTGGTGTCGAGGTACCGATACCTTACCCGGATCATTTAGAACAGGCATGTTTACCACAAGTTAAGCAGATCGTAGAGGTCGCATTGCAGATGTTAGATAGTTCCAACTCCAGTATGGGGGAGGTGCTATGAACAACGCGGTGCATGATTTAAACATGCCCTCCTTTGGCGCCGACATGGCGAAAGGCACTTTGGTTGAGTGGTTAGTGAAAGAGGGAGATAATATAAAACGGGGCAGTGTGATTGCAGTGATCGACACCCACAAAGGTGCCATTGATCTGGATCTGTTCGAAGATGCGATTATTGAAAAATTATTACTCGAAGAAGGGCAACAAGTTACTGTTGGTACCCCGATTGCCCGGTTACGTTCGATTAATAGTGATTCAACTATAGCAGACAATCAGCAACAGTCAGCCCAAAAACCGCTGGATAGCACGGAACCTGAGATAACTGCCCCCCATATCAGCAAAGAGGCGCAAGCTAGCAGTGATTTTGTTTTAGCAACGCCCGCCGCACGCGCTTTGGCGATAAAACATCAACTGTCGCTGCAGACCTTATCGGCAGACAATAATAATAAAATCATCACACTGGCAATGGTTAAAGCTGCACTTGAACAAATACCCAGTTCCCCAGAGCAAGAGAGAACACAAGGGCCACAAAAGGATAAGGCCCAACAAAGCAAAACCGGCTTTGATAAAAATGCGATGCGCCTTGCAATCAGCGAAACGGTGACCCGCTCGAAACAACAAATCCCTCATTATTATTTAAGCCAGCGTTTAGATATAACGGCTCTTGAGCAGTATCTGCAAGCACACAATGCCAGCGTATCAGCAGAGTTACGCATATTATTAGCCGCCCCGCTGTTATGTGCAATTGCTCGAACATTGATGAAAAATAAGCAACTTAATGGCGTGTATAACAACAATACATTTTTCCCTAGCAATACCGTTAACTTAGCAAATGCGATCAATTTACGCGGAGGAGGATTAGTAATGCCGGTAATTCGCGATGCACAAACACTCACGCCAGCTTTAATGATGGATCTGCTTAAACAACAGGTGGCACGTGCACGAAATTCCAGTTTACGTGTTTCTGAATTGACCGACGGTAGTTGTACGGTAACCAGCATTGGCGATCGCGGTGCCGAGAAAATGTTTGCTGTTATTTATCCGCCACAAGTTGCGATCATCGCGCTAGGCTCAGCGCATCAGCAAGTTATGGTTGTAGATGGAGAGGTGCAGATTCGCTCGGTAATAGAAGCAAGCCTGGCAGCTGACCACAGAGTAAGTGACGGCCATATCGGCGCACGTCTGCTTTATCAACTGAATCAACAATTACAAAAACCTGAACAGTTATGGAACGTCGAGATCTAGAAGAATCACTATCTGAAGAATTAGACAATATAATCCAGAAATACAAAAACCTGAACAGTTAGACAATATAATCCAGAAATACAAAAACCTGAACAGTTATGGAACGTCGAGACCTAAA
>NZ_CEZLMY010000041.1:2965-5778 GCF_983033635.1 Psychromonas sp.
TAATCCAGAAATACAAAAACCTGAACAGTTATGGAACGTCGAGACCTAAAGGAGCTACTCCCTGATGAGTTAGGCAATATAATCCAGAAATACAAAAACCTGAACAGTTATGGAACGTCGAGACCTAAAGGAGCAACTTCTTGAAGATCGAGGCAATATAGTTCCAGAAATAAAAAACCGGAGGAGTTATGGACAGTCGTGAACTAAAGGATCTTATCCTTGAAGAGTTGGGCAATATTGCCCCGGAAATAGAGTCCGATGAAGTACCCGATGATGAAGATTTGCGCGAAGCGTTAGAATTGGATTCAATGGACTTTCTTAATTTAGTTATTGCAGTCTCTAAACGAACCAGAGTCGCCATTCCCGAGGCCGATTACCCGCAGGTTTTGACCCTAAACGGTATGGTCAGTTATGTGCTGAATTTAATTCTGTAAACACACATAAAAAACCTAAAGATGGGGCGTGTAGACGCCCCTTCCGGATCGTCTGGATTTATTGCTGCTCAAGCAGACCTAAATTAAACGCATGAAAGCGAATATGCTTGTCAATAAAACTGCTAATAAAATAATAACTATGGTCATAACCTTCAGCCATATTAAAGGTCAGCGGATAGTTATTTGCTTTCGCCGCCAATAATAGTGCATTTGGTTTCAGCTGCTCTTCTAAAAAATCATCGTTTTCCCCCTGCTCAACCATAGCTGGTACTTGCGCTGTTGTTTTACGCATTAATTCACTGGCATCATATACAGACCAGGTATTATATAAAGTCCACGCATCGGGATCTGTACCCAGATAAGCGCTGAATGCTTTTCTTCCCCAGCCACAATTCATTGGATTACTGATTGGACTAAAGGCGCTTACCGATTTGTATAACTTGGGATTACGTAGCGCGATAACTAATGCGCCATGTCCCCCCATTGAATGACCACTGATCACCCGTTGTGAATTCACCGGAAAATGAGTTTCAATAAGTTCAGGTAACTCATCAACCACATAATCGTACATTTGGTAATGTTTATTCCACGGTGGTTGCGTTGCATTTACATAGAAGCCGGCGCCTTTTCCTAAATCGTAAGCTTGTTTCTCATCATCAGGTACATTTTCACCGCGCGGACTGGTATCGGGAGCGACAATTGCAATACCAAGTTCAGCAGCCATACGCAATGCACCTGCTTTTTGCATGAAATTTTCATCTGTACATGTCAGGCCAGATAACCAGTACATCACAGGGACTTTGTTTTTGCTCGTCGCTTGTGGTGGTAGATAGATAGCGAAACGCATTTTACAATTAAGTACATTTGACTGATGATTATATTGCTTATGCCAGCCATCAAGAACCTTATTATTACTGATATTTTCGATTGTCATTATGCTTCCCAAAATGGCAAAAACAGGTAGCCCTTTGATTAAAGTGACTACCTGGTTAAATTGATATTATTGAATCAGGCTATTTATCAAAATGGATAACGCTGCGAATACTTTCGCCTTTATGCATCAGCTCGAACGCTTCATTAATATCTTTCAGTGCCATCGTATGGGTAATAAAATCAGATAATTTAAACTCGCCCTGCAAATAACGCTCAACATAATCGGGTAATTCAGTACGGCCTTTAACACCACCGAAAGCACTGCCACGCCATACACGTCCAGTTACCAGTTGGAATGGACGGGTTGAAATTTCCTGACCTGCACCAGCCACGCCAATCACGACTGACTCGCCCCAACCTTTGTGACAACACTCCAGTGCACTACGCATAACATCGACATTACCGATACACTCAAACGAGTAATCAACACCACCATCGGTCATCTCAACAATCACATCTTGAATTGCTTTATCGAAGTTTTTAGGATTAATACAATCCGTTGCACCAAGTTTTCTTGCTAACTCAAATTTAGTTTCGTTAATATCAATAACAATGATGCGGCTTGCTTTCGCCATTGTTGCACCAATAACGGCAGAAAGACCAATACCACCCATACCAAAGATAGCAACGGTTGCGCCCTCTTCTACTTTGGCAGTATTCATCACAGCGCCCATACCTGTTGTTACACCACAACCTAATAGGCAAACTTCTTCTAATGGTGCTTCCGGGTTCACTTTCGCTAATGATATTTCTGGTAATACAGTGTATTCAGAAAAAGTTGAACAGCCCATATAATGGAAGATTGGCTGACCATCTTTATAAAAACGGGTTGTTCCATCTGGCATTAAACCCTTACCTTGAGTTTCACGAATTTTCTGACACAAGTTGGTTTTACCTGATTTACAGAACTTACATTCGCCACACTCAGGTGTGTATAGAGGAATCACATGATCACCAACTTTTACGCTAGTTACACCCTCTCCAACTTGCTCAACAATACCGCCACCTTCATGGCCAAGAACAACCGGGAAGACACCTTCAGGATCTTCACCGGATAAAGTAAATGCATCAGTATGACAAACACCTGATGCAATAATTTTAACTAATACTTCACCTTTTCTAGGTAACATCACATCGATTTCTTCGATAGATAATGGCTGTTTAGGCCCCCAGGCGATAGCTGCTTTTGATTTAATAAATTGGTCAGTCATATTAACTCCAGTTAGTGCTCAACAAGATTTTTGCTAATTCATGTCGTTGCTTGTTTGTATTAAGTTGGCGCTATTATATTTGTTTCTTATAAGATGATAATATAAGCAAATAACAAATCACTTTTACGAGATGGTAACAATCATGAGATGGGAAGGTATTAATGAGTTTGTCGCGGTAGCTGAAACGGAAAGTTTTACTCTGGCGTCAAAAAACTTAAAAATTTCAACCGCGCAG
>NZ_CEZLMY010000041.1:5788-19309 GCF_983033635.1 Psychromonas sp.
AGTCGGCAAATCACGGCATTAGAAAAACGCCTGAATATAAAGCTCTTTTACCGCACCACACGTAAAGTTTCTTTAACACAAGAAGCGCAACTGTTTTATCAGCATTGCCGTAATCTATTAGATGGTTTAGATGCAGCTGAGCAAGCGATAACTAATTTACAAAGCAGTCCGCAGGGAACCATTAAGATCTCTGCACCAGTAACCTATGGTGAACAAAAAATCCTGCCTTTAATAAACGATTTTGTGCAGTTATATAGTGAGATTGAAGTTATCAGTGATTTGAGCAATAGCCGTGTTGATTTAGTGGAAGGCGGCTTTGATTTGGCAATACGGCTTGGACAACTTAAAGACTCCAGTTTAATCGCCAAAAAATTAGCCGTGCGTTCAAATTATGTTTGCGCTTCTCCCCAATACATTAAAAAGTTTGGTGAGCCCCACTCACTGTCCGAATTAAAAAACCACAACTGCCTGCTAGGCACACGTGATTACTGGCGTTTTACCGAACAAGAGAAAGAAAAGAATATTCGTGTTCAGGGTAATATTCGCTGTAATAGCGGTATTGGACTTGTTGATGCGGCGCTAAAACATCTCGGCATCATTCAGCTACCCGATTATTATCTGCAGCAGCATATAGATTCAGGAAAACTAGTAACCCTGCTGGATAACGTGCGTGAACCACCAGAAGGGATCTGGGCAGTTTACCCGCAAAACCGTTATCTTTCCCCGAAGATACGTTTACTGGTTGATTATCTGCTCGAACATTTGCAATAAACATAAGTAACCTCAGCTCGAGATAAGCAAATCGATACAGTGCAGCTATTTTCGCGTACTTCTGCGTTAAATCAGCTACCAATAGCCAGCTATTACTACGCTGATTTGCCTTGAACTACACAAAACTATCAACACTGTATGATATAAGAGTTTAACTACATGATATTAAGGAGTATTTCGCTTTCATTATCCCGAGATGAGGTTAAGTATTAAAGCGCAATTGCAAGCTGCGTTTTAATACTGATTGCAATAAAACGGTTATTAATTATCCCTTCAATAAGTACGCCTCTAATCCTTCCATCTACACTCAATGATTTTTAGTTGCCATAATGGTCAGGCAGATATTCGTGAAAATTCGACTGTAAATAACAGTGAATTGTTAAAAAAAATCATCACTATCAGATCAAGGCAATCAACAAACCGACCTAGATCAAGCAATAATAAGTAAATAGTTGGCAATAACGTCATAAATTAAATGGTTATATTAAATATATGTAAAGCAATTGAATATATTAGGTTTCAAAACTACCATTCTTTATAAGAACTTTGCAATTAAGTTGCAACCTGGCAGGTGCGGCTAAATATCAATATAAAGTTCACTTAATTTATAAAAAAATGGAATTATTATGTCAGAAATAAAAAATGAATATGAACAAACGACACGCACAAGAGAGTGGAAAACATTTTTGTTTATCACTGTCTGTTTATTTCCCATTTTAAGCGTTTTATTGATTGGCGGTTATGGCTTTACCGTTTGGTTTTTACAAATGTTTATGGGACCTCCAGGGCACGGTTAAACTAAGCAGCTCTTTATCTACCTTTTCTCTTTTCCTTTCATTACTAAGGTCTAGTTATGATCAAATTTATCAAATGTTTCTGGCAAATTGTCAGTAAACCAAGTGTGCATTTAAGTTTAGGACTGCTCTCCATGGGTGGTTTCCTGGCGGGGGTTATTTTTTGGGGTGGTTTTAATACCGCACTGGAAGTCACCAATACCGAAGAGTTTTGTATCAGTTGTCATGCAATGTCTGACAATGTTTATGTCGAGCTGCAGGAAACTGTGCACTGGAAAAACCACTCAGGTGTACGTGCAACCTGTCCGGATTGTCATGTCCCGCATAACTGGACAAATAAAATAGCCCGTAAAATGCAGGCATCAAAAGAGGTGTGGAGCGCAGTGTTCGGTAATATCGATACCCGTGAAAAATTCTTAGCAAAACGTGGCGAGTTAGCACAGCATGAGTGGGATCGTTTCAGCGCCAATAATTCACTAGAGTGTAAAAACTGTCATAACTACAACAGCATGGATTTCTCTATCATGTCTGAGCGTGCGCAGGTACAGATGAAAATGGCTGCCGAACGCGATCAAAGCTGTATCGACTGTCATAAAGGTATTGCCCATAACCTGCCTGAAAATATGCATTCAGGTGAAGGCACACTGGCAAAACTGGAAGAGATGGCTACATCTGGTTATGACCAGGGACAAAGTTATTACAGTGTTCGCCAGCTGCCGCTGTTTACGGACAAAACCTTAGCAACAGAAGCGGGGCAATTAAATGCGGCGACAAAAGTAACAATATTAGCCGTTGAAGATAATGCCATTCAAGTTGAGATTGATGCATGGCGTAAGACTAAAGGTTTCGGCCGTGTAATGTTTGAAGATTTTGCAATGAATATCAATGATGGTTTCTTAAGCAAAGAAGTAGCACTCAGTGATGATTACATGGATAAAGGTGAATCTAAAATTGATGAGTTAACCGGCCTGCCTTGGCAGAAAGTTAGCGTTAAATTATGGATGCGCAATGGCTCGTTAACTGAATCCCGCGATACTTTATGGACCTTTGCCAAAACGACTTTCGATAAGAGCTGTAGTGTGTGTCATACCCAACCAGCTGAAAACCATTTTGACACCAATACGTGGCCGGGCATGTTTAACGGTATGTTATCTTTCGTGAATTTAGACGGCGATACACAGGCGTTAGTGCTTAAATATCTACAGAAACATTCATCTGATTTTTCAGACGAAGCGCATTAATTAGGAGGTCACAATGTCAATTTCAAGACGTAGTTTTTTACAAGGTCTGCTGGCCACTAGTACTGCAGCTTTAGTCGGTCCGGGTTTAATTCAAGCCGCACATGCGGCGGCTGGCGATACAGCTGGGCAATGGAAAGTTAGCGGTTCACACTGGGGTGCTTTCCGTGCCCGTGTATATGCGGGTAAAGTACAGGAGATAAAAGCGTTTGAAGCAGATAAATATCCGACCGATATGCTTAAAGGCATTAAAGGTATTATCTACAGCCCGTCACGTATTCGTTACCCTATGGTGCGTTACGACTGGTATCTGAACCGTGAAAAAAGTGATACTACACAGCGTGGTGATAACCGTTTTATTCGTGTTACCTGGGATGAAGCAATCACCCTTTTCCATGATGAATTAGAACGTATGCAGACTCAGTACGGTCCTTGGGCAATTCACGCCGGAAGTACCGGCTGGCGCTCAACGGGTCAGGTGCACTCCTGCGGTAATCATATGGCGCGCGCAATCGCCATGCACGGTTACACAGTCAATAAGGTCGGTGACTACTCAACGGGCGCGGGTCAGACGATTATGCCCTACGTTTTAGGGACAACTGAGGTTTATGCACAAGGCACCTCCTGGCCGCTAATCCTTAAAAACAGTAAGACCATTGTACTTTGGGGAACTGACTTAGTTAAAAATTTGCAGGTCGGCTGGAACTGTGAAACACATGAAGCGTTTGAGTATCTTGAGCAGCTGAAAGAAAAAATCGCCAGAAAAGAGATCCGCGTGATCAGTGTTGATCCGGTAAAAAGCAAAACACAGAACTACTTAAACTCAGAGCAGCAGTACATCAATCCGCAAACTGATGTGCCGTTTATGTTAGCGATTGCACATACACTTTATAAAGAAAATTTATACGATAAGAAATTCATCGATACCTATGCATTAGGTTTTGGAGACTTTGTTCCCTACCTGTTAGGCGCAACTAAAGATAAAGTTGAAAAAACGCCGGAATGGGCTGAACAGATCTGCGGCATAAAAGCTGATCAGATTCGTGAATTTGCACGCATGCTAGTCAAAGAGCGCACGCAGATTATGGTCGGCTGGAGTATTCAGCGTCAGCAGCATGGTGAGCAGCCATACTGGATGGCAGCGGTACTTGCGACTATGTTAGGGCAAATCGGTTTACCAGGCGGCGGTATCAGTTACGCACACCATTACAGCTCTGTAGGTGTTGCTTCAACGGGCGCAGCTGGTCCGGGCGCATTCCCGCGTAATCCGGATAAACCTGACAAACGTATTCACAAAAACAAAGACTACAAGGGCTACAGCAGCACGATTCCCGTTGCACGCTGGGTTGATGCTATTTTAGAACCGGGTAAAAAAATTCAGGCAAACGGTGCAACCATTACCCTGCCGGATCTTAAGATGATGGTTTTCTCGGGTTGTAACCCGTGGCACCACCACCAGGACCGCAACAACATGAAAAAAGCTTTCCATAAACTGGAAACAGTTGTGACGGTTGATTTCACCTGGACGGCAACCTGTCGTTTCTCTGATATCGTTCTGCCGGCTTGTACGCAGTGGGAACGTAACGATTTAGATCTCTACGGTTCATACAGCGGGCGCGGTATTATTGCGATGCAGAAACTGGTTGATCCTTTATTCCAGTCGAAAACTGACTTTGAAATATTTACCCTGCTGGCACGCAAACTCGGCCAGGAAAAAGACTACACCCAGGGTAAGAATGAGATGCAGTGGGTAAAAGAACTTTATAACGGCTGTGTTGAAGCTAATAAAGCCAGCTTCCCGATGCCTGATTTTGAGACATTCTGGAAAGAGGGTTTTGTTGATTTCGGTAAAGGCAAAGACTGGACACGTCAGGCTGCTTTCCGCGAAGATCCGGAAATCAACTCATTAGGAACTCCGTCTGGTTTTATCGAAATTTTCAGTCGTAAAATAGACCGTTACGGATACAAAGAGTGTCAGGGTCATCCAATGTGGTTTGAAAAAGCAGAACGCTCACACGGCGGTCCAGGCTCTGATAAGCACCCTATCTGGTTACAGTCCTGTCACCCGAATAAACGCCTGCACTCACAAATGTGTGATTCTGAACAGTTCCGTGCCACATATGCAGTTAAAGGCCGTGAGCCTATCTACCTGAACCCGCATGACGCTAAATCACGCGGTATTAAAGATGGAGATTTAGTAAGAGTATTTAATGAGCGCGGTCAGTTATTAGCTGGAGCAGTAGTATCAGACAACTTCCCGTCGGGTGTTGCCCGTATCGAAGAGGGTGCATGGTACGGCCCGGTTGATGAGAAGATAGGTTCATTAGATACCTATGGCGATCCGAATACTCTGACTATGGATCTGGCAACTTCTGAGCTTTCACAGGCAACCAGCGCCAATACCTGTCAGGTTCAATATGAAAAATTTATCGGTAAAGTACCTGCAGTGACCGCATTTGGCGGCCCTAAAGAGATAAGCTGAAGATAACTGAAACAGAATATGAGATATTTGTCGCTAAAGTAGCGACAAATACCTCATCTGCAGGACCTCAATAAGTGAGCACAAGAATGACTGAAACAACTGTATCTGAAATAAATGAAACACGGGCTAGCCTGTATTGGTGGTTTGCCACCCTGCTGACCAAAGAGCTGGATAAAGAGCAACTTGCTATCTATTTTTGTGGCGAAGGGGTGAAGTTATTGGATCAACTTGAACAAGAAGCACTCTTTACAGCTTCTGTTGAAAAGATAAAATCAGCATTAACCACGATTTTACCAATCAACAAACCGGAACTGGAATTAGCGGCTGATTTTAGTCAGATATTTTTAACCGATACTAAAGCTGGTGCACCACCCTATGCATCTGTTTATCTGTCTAAATCTGGACAACTGTTTGAGCAGCCTCATCAGGATATGGTGGATCTGTTTACAGCCCAAGGTTTAGTCGTTGATCCTAACTTTAAAGAGCCGGCTGACCATATAGCCATCCAACTTGATTACCTGGGTAATCTTATTATTCAAGATGGTGAAGGTGTCAGTGATGCGCAAATTGATTTTATCGAGACTAATATTCTCTCTTGGTTAGATATGTTTGTACAAGCTACCGACAAGGTCAAAAACTCAGGTTTTTATCAGGGGATTTGCCAACTGTTGCAGGCTTATATCAAGCAGGATCTCGCAGAAATAAAAGCTTAATTTACAGATAGCAAAATAGATAAAAGGGCCGCCATAGTTTGTTAGTTTACAAACTATGGCGGCCCTTTTATCTTCTAGGAAAAATTAAAGCAGCTGCAATAACCGATAATTGCATTACTTTTCTCTGCTTGTCCTAAAATGCTTCTTTTAATAAAGCAATCAACCCTTGTAAAGCAGGACCCTGTTTACTGCTGCGACTTACGATATAATCGATGGTATTCATCCAACCAAAGGGTTCATAAGTCACATCTAGCAAGCTGACTTTGCCCTGCGCTAAAGAATCTAAGGCTAAATCTTCAGGCAACATGGTCCAGCCAATCCCTTGTTCAGCTAATTCAAGCAATAAATGATGATTACTGGCATACCAAATTTGTGTGCTAATCGCATGGCTAAACCATAACTCTTTTCCGTGGTAGGTACGTAATACCAGTTGTCGATAGGCACGTAACACTTGATCGGTGACTTCCTGCATTGAGGCGAGCGGATGTGAAGGTGCGGCTACGGTAATAAATTTATTATAACCAAGCGTGCCAAAATCGACATCATCCGGAAATTCACCCTTGCTATAAACCAGTCCAATATCTATTTCACCTTTACGTACATATTCTTCAATATCATAAGTGGATGCTGTAACCACTTCTAAATTAGTCATCGGAAATTGTTCGGCAAACTTTTTAATCTTATTAAAAATAGGCCCGTAGGAGAGACTTTCTTCAATTCCAATAATTAATTCATGCTCTTCCTGCTGCGATAATGCCGATACTTTTTGATCAAACTGGCGCTGCTGTAACAGAAGCGATTTAGCAATCGGCAGTAACGCTTTACCATCATCACTTAATGAAGGGGTATTACTGCTTCGGTCAAACAGTTGTTTATCAAGAGAAATTTCAAGATTAGAGATGGACTGACTGATACCGGACTGGGCTCTTTTAAGCTTACGCGCAGTTGCTGAAAATGATCCGTTTTCAGAAACGGCAACAAATATTTTTAGTTGTTCAAGACTATACATATCACGACCTGTGATGGTTGCTAACTTTCCTTCAGTTTAATTAAGATAAATAATAAATCCAACAATTAATCACAAGAATTTAATGGGGAATATTATGTCCACTGCTGAACGCTTATTGCATATGGTTTTATTTGAAGGTATCGCCGTATTTTTATCAATGCTGGGCTTATTACTATTTACCAATATTGAAATTCATTCGGCATTACAAACCATGATCGCCTTATCGCTAATCGCGATGGTTTGGAATTATATATTTAATATTGGTTTTGACAAAATTTTTATCGGTAAGCGTGAAGAAAGAAGCTGGAAATTACGAATTAGCTATGCATTACTCTTTGAGTCTGGTTTAGTATTTTTAACCACTCCTGTGATGGCGTATATTTTACAAGTCAGTCTCTTAGAAGCGTTTATTTTGGATATTGGTCTCACTCTGTTCATTTTGCTATACACACTGATCTTTAACTACGCTTATGATCATTTACGCGCTCAGATTATTAAATCTCATGAAGTCCAAACTTTAGTTTAAATATAAGGAACTGATGCAGGAATATAATTATTTATAGCCAAACTAAATTGATATAAACCAATTCATTTAAGGTTTGCTTTAAAAGAGATAACTGACCAGCCTTTTTTTATAACGGGGTCTTATGTTTTGTTAATCAAGACAGGTCCCCAAAAGGAGATAAACTGCTCTATGATCAATTTTATGCTTCTGCTATAACTCTTTTAACATCCAGATATCGCAACCGCCATGAATCGTTCCTGCAAGCGGACGATTTAAGTGTATAAAGCCAAGCTTTTCATATAAAGCAATAGCAGGTTTCATGATCGATAACGTATCGAGATAGCAGCGTTTATAACCTTTCGATTTTGCATAATGCAAACATTTAACGGCCAGCTCTTGCCCGATACCTAATCCTCGACTTTCCGGCAACAAAAATAGCTTACGTAATTCGCAAGTCTCCGCACTATTATTGAATGATGCAAGACCACATCCCCCCACAACTTGTTCATTAATTGTGGCGACATAGTATTTGCTTTTGCTTTGCTCACTATAATGCCGGCTCATGCAGTACACTTCGGGATCAGAAGGACCAAAACCATCTCCGACAGCGCCATGTTCCGCACCGACACTTTTAATAATATCGCAAACTTGCAGATCCTGTGATGGAGTTATATCTGATATTTCAAATATCATTTACATACCTACTCTTCAAGCGATTACAACAACACAAACAATGCTGTACGTTGCGCTCTGCTTGCGTAATCCGATTGACTTGTCTGATAATTGCTTCAATTTCCAAGGTGGATTAATAACTACGATATTCTTGACGCCTAGCTATTCCTGATCAGCAATAGAGTAATACCAACCTTGATCCGAGCTATAACGTTTTTCTGCATTTATCAGCATACAGTTGTCGATATGATTTAAGCTCTAATTGTGCTTCAGTCAGTCCTAACTTTTGCGCAATATCCAGCAATTGATGCTTATATATTTCCAGCATTGATTCATCATCAGTCATAATTGCAAGCTCAGCAAAATCACCAATCCCCTCAAGATGATCAACTGTGACGTGATACTGACCTAAAAAATATATACTTCGCTGCTTTTTCATCTCCAAAATCTGCTCATATCCCATCGTCTTGAGCATGCTTTTAGCTTTAATAACATCTGTAATATTAACGGCTTCACAACGATCTGTTTCCGGTCCTTTCACTATCCACAGCATAATACCGGATGGCTGCATCTCTCTTATGCAAACACTCTTATTCTCAGTACTTAATGGCCATTGAGGAGAATCAAAATAGCAATCATATTCTAGATTGTTTTCCAGCATAACTTCCGGATTCATTAACTGTAAATCAGATAAAAAACGAGTTCTAGAAATTAAATGATATTTTAACTCTACCTCAAACTTCCCCTTGAAATGTTCACTCATAAACTAAATCCTTAAATAAAATCGACAAAAGCTCTTCACTTTACAAGTCGAAGCAACGCTCAAAAAAAAAGCTAACAAAATCAACGCATCTTATAGGATATTTACAGTTCTGCACCCTTTTCTATGCGGAGATCGCAGGAGAATAACGTTAGGGGTTAGGAATTTGAGGCAACCGCTCTTAGACAATCGTTTTACTTTTAAAAAAAGTTAATAGGACAAGGCTTTTAAAGTGATCTAAAAGTAGCTGTCAGCTAAAAAAGAAGCCGTTCACCTTAAGTGAACGGCATTGGCTGTTTGGGAACTGTTATAATGCGCTTGTATGCGCTATTTCAATCCATTAAAAGATATAGCTGTAAAGGTAACCTGCTCCGATAGCCATAGTTAAGATCACCGCAAGAAAAGCGAGGATCATCTGATTTTTAAAGATAGATTTCAGTAAAATAACTTCTGTTAAACTAGCCCCTGCACTGCCAATAATCAGGGCCATCACCGCCCCTAGGCCCATACCTTTTGCGGCTAATGCTGCGCTAAGTGGAATCACGGCCTCTGCGCGAATGTACAGTGGAATACCAATAACAGCGGCAATCGGCACAGCAAACGGATTGTTTTCACTGGCGACGCTAGCGACAAATTCAGTTGGCATAAAACCATAAATCATTGAACCCAATGCAATACCGCCGATCAAATATGGCAATACGCTTTTAAAATCACTCCAAGTACCCTGCCATATTCTTCCCCATTTATTAACGGGTGCGACTATCCCAGCGCAGCCACTTGAACAAGCTTTTGATTGAGGTGTTAGATAAGCCTCAGCTTTAATGTACTTCTCAAAACCTAATTTTTCCAAGGTATAGCCTGCAATAATGGAGACACCCATAGCAATCACAAAGTAGAACACGGTGACATCCAGGCCAAAGGTGACGGCAAATAAGCCGATGATAATCGGATTAAGCAGCGGACTGGCAAATAAGAATACCATCATAGTGCCAAAGCCTGCTTTTGCTCTTAACAATCCCTTTAAAAAAGGGATAGTTGAACAGGAGCAAAACGGTGTAATAGCGCCTAAAAGTCCCGCAACAAAATAGCCTTTACCCTTTTTACCACTGAGTATACTTTGAATTTTACTCGGCGGAATATACTCCTGTAAAACCCCGACTAGATAGCTAATAGCAAGGAATAAGATCGTAAGTTCAACGGCGAGAAACACGAACATATCAACTGTTTCTGCTAACATTTCATTTGTAATTGTCATAATTTAACCTCTGTAATTTCACCTGTTAATACCAAAGTTCTGGAATATTGGAAATATAAAGGTAAAATCTGTTGCCGTCAACGCATTTCCATAAATATCGAAATATAAACCTAGAAGATGAATTTAATGAAAATAAAGGTCATATCAAAGGACCAATAGTCACAGCTTATAGGAAAATGATCTTACAAATTTATCGGCAAGAAATTTTGCTTCATCAGCATTAAGGACTTGGGATTCCTTCTGTAAAAGCTCTGCGGTGATTTTTGAGATAGTTAATTCGGATTGACGCATTCTTTTAATTGCTTGTGGATCTGCATCCATTATTTTTCTGACTAATTTTTCAACCTTAACGTAGCTTGGCAGACTTGCTTGCCAATTTGCCTGCCTCATCTCATTCTTCATATAGTAAGCTGAATTATAAGTAGCCAAGCCTTCTTCAAGGTTGCTCGCTCCGTTTTTTCCGTTTGGAGATAGTAAATGAATACATTCATGAGCAAGTTGGTAACATGCTTGATCATTATCAGTCATTGCTGACCTTCCAAGCTGAATAGCAACGTTTTTGCAATTTCCCGGATAGCAAATTTTAGGTCCGTCACTGCTAAACTCAATCCCTAGAATTGTATATTCATTGTCTCTTCGGCCGTACATCTCCTCTGCCAATCTTAGCATTTCTCCCAGTCGAGAAACTAAAGTCAAAGAGTAACCATCTAGAGTTTCATAAGCAAAAAATAGTGCTGCATCTAACTTAGGCTGCAATTGACACTCCAATTTTATTGAGATGGCAGCACCTGCCGCATAGGCCGAGGCATTGCTACTTGCCAGATGTCGCCAAATTATCCAACAATACGTAATGCGATATACGGAACAATGTTAAACATAAATATACATATTTTGAAAAATGCCATGCCCGTATAATGAATAGTGTCGAAACTTTCCACAGATAGCTTCAACCATTTACTATGAACTCGATATACAAAATCATGGGCCAGCGTTAACCACAACACCCAAAACAGCAACAAGCCAATGTTAATTACCGAGCACCAGGCTAAAGCGTCACGAATTAATTCAATTGTCATTATTGTTCCTCCTTCCGAGGTCTAACACTACAAACAACGACGAGCCAACTGTGCAGAGTCCGATTGATTTGTGTTAGAGCGCAGGCTTATAAACGGACACAGGCGTTAAACTAAAACTGTAGGCAGATGAATCTTCCTCATCCACAGTGCCATCTTCAACGGCACATTGCCATGCATTAGAATAATACTCGTCATCCGAAGGTGTGTGGTGAGTATCAGGTAAGTTTATTACATAGGATTTAACTACTCGTCCACTATCATTTTCAATGATTGAAACTTTCATAATTCACTCCTTGATTTAAATATAAAAGCATATCGTTTGAGGGTGCTAACAGTATATTAGATGGCATACATACTAATATGCATAATGTCTCTCCAATAAAGATAGTTCACCGCAAGAAAAATGATATTAAATAGTTACTTATCTTGTATTTATGAGGCAAATAAATGTGCTCTAGTATTGGATTTTTCTTTAAAAAACAAACGCAACCGTCACCCTCACATCTCTTAAATAAGTGCAATTTCAACGCAGTGTAACCATGCATATATACAACTACTTAAAGTGACTAAGATAGATACTTTCTACTTCGCGGTGTTTTTCAAGACAGTTGGCACAAATTAACTGATATTGAGCAAGTCCTGCGTTTATTGCTGCGCTAGCTTCGATTAATCGTAATATCTGAGACAAAACCATTCTCAGTACTAATGAGGGCTTGTTTGAGCATAATGGCAGCTTCCTCTGCCGTCATAAATTCTGAAGTGTTTAATACTTTACCGCTTGTTTTCCAAAAGTCAGTCGCCATTCCTCCTGGATAAACTGCAATAAGTTTCATTGGACTGTCTTTAAGCTCCAGGCGCACTGATTCCAGCAAACCTCGTACAGCCCATTTCGCGGCACAGTAGGTAGACTCTCCTGCTTTAGCTACTTGGGCTGCTGTTGACATAACAATCACGACCGTGACTTTGTGGCTACGATAGCGCTGGACCAGCTCACGTAATAAGAAAATTGTAGAAGTCACATTATTCGCTATCAGATTATTAATAGCCTCAGGTTCCTGCTCTTCTATCGGACCAAAATAGCCACTGCCTGCGCAGTGAATAACGGTATCGGGAACTTGCTCTAGGGAATCCAGAAGGGCTGAGATCGCCTGCGGATCACAAAGATCTGCTTGTGCGGACTGTACTTTTCCCGACATTTTTTCTGCAACCTGTGCGAGGCGCTGCTTATTACGGCCGCTAATAAGCAGTGATTTACCGTCAAGGTTATACAAATTCGCCAGTGCAGCACCTAGGCCGCTACTGGCACCTGTAATTAAAATCATAAAATTCCTTTAATAAAAGATAATAAACGTCATTCATTTTATCCCCTGTAAGTAATTCATAGCAAAATTTATTCAAATGAATAACTGCTTTTCTGCGCAAAAAAGATGAAAGGTGGGATATCTATTGAATTATTTAAAATTATTCACTTATTATTTAACAACTATTGGATGTTCCTATTGTTAGTTTCATATTAACGACTTGATCCATTGTTACTGCAAGCGTCCAAGTAACTTTGCCATGTTAGGATTTATTACTCGCTTTAAGCACTTCATCTGCAATACTTTTTTCTAATGATGACTCTGTAACAACCCCTTCCATAGAATGGTTGCTGTTCAAAAGAGGAAGGAATTTTTCATTATTTCTTCGCATTCGATCTAAAGTGTCAATTGCACTTGTATTAGAATCTACATAGTGAGTAACTATGAGCTTGGAAAAATCAATCAAAATGTTTCCAGACTCGAGTGAAGTTACAAATTGTTCTTCCTTTCCTAATAAATCACTTGCCAGCATAACTCCGATAAATTTTGACTTATCGTCAAGCAGTTCAATATATTCCAATTTCGGTAGTATCTTAAGATACTGTTTTACTGCGTCAGATGCATAGGAAGGATACTTGTTTTTAAATTGAAGCCTTTCGATAGAATTTTTCTCTTCTTCTGAAAGTTCATACAGATGAGCTAGCGTACCTTTTTGCTCACTTATATCGCCAACAATTGCTTTTCTAGCAGCAAGCGTAATTCTGTTTTCGACAGGCTCCTTAAGAGACGCCTCAATTTCTATACCAAAGCCTTTAAAACTACTTATATAGCCTCCAGTGAACATTACAATTAGAACTGGAAGTATCGAAATAACTAACCATTTTGTTTCAATATCTAGCCAGTTTGGTTTTCTTCCCCTAATGTGAATGATTACCGAAAGTAAAA
>NZ_CEZLMY010000041.1:19319-25621 GCF_983033635.1 Psychromonas sp.
ATTAAAGGCCAGTTTTCATTCATTGCTTTATCTCCTGATATTTCTAATCCAATCGTTTGCTTATGCCAACTTAACCAATAGATTGATCGCGATCTCGGCAAAACCAGCAACGTTTCGAATTTGCTGCACTCTTTTTTTAATTGTTTATTCTTGGTCTTTTAGGTTCGCTTTCTGGGCACTCAGACTATTTTCTAAAGCAATCGTATTGATGGTACGCACTTCAAGGTTCATTTATATCGCCTCCTTACTTTTAGGAATTAACGCTACGCTCACCGCTAAATTAGGAGCGCAACGTACAATTTTTCCGGTTGCAGCGCTGGTTAGCAGTTTAGCTACAAGGTTCTAAACTTAGTCGGTTTTTTAGTCATACTGAGTGAAATGTAGTTATATATGGCATCGCTGCGTTTGTAGGCACCGTGACTGTCGACTTTCTTTTTACAGTTGGCTACATATATGTTTTTTGTCTTATTTTGGATATATTGCTTATCTTCCGGTCCGTAGAGCCCCAGAGCATTATCAAACTCGGCTAAGCGATATGCACTCGCCAGTACTCCATCCCGCTTAGAATGAAACACATAAAGCGCTTCGATTTTATTTACTGAACTGAAAAACTCTTCACCTTTTTCCAGTGCCTCATTATCGACCGCCGGTGCTGTGCAGAGATAATTTCGAATCAGCTTATCAGCAGTAGTTTGTTTAAGGGCTTTAAGTACAACACGCGCCCCTAAACTGTGAGACATTACATCAAGTAATTGTACGTTTGCGGAGAGGTTTTCAATTAAAAAGCGGAACCTTCGGGCGACAGCATTCGCTCTTTTTTTAGATGCCCACCATTCAAGTCCTTGATCACCACCCGGCCAGGAGTATCCAATAACAAGATAATATTCAGCTTGCAGATGTTCGTGAGTTTTCGCCTCAATAACAGAGTAAGCATCGTATACTTCATCTTGTTCATTATTATATCCATGAACAAGCAGCAGGATTCGTTTACCAGCAAGCTCTGTTACAAAATCCTCAAGTGTGTCAATTATTCTTATTTCCTTGTCCCTGGCTAAATCAATCTCCCTGAATTGATGCCCCTCTTCATTTAGTTTGTCAGGATTATTAAAGCCTTTTCTTGAACTAACTATCAACATAACTTTCTCCTTAGTTATACTGCTTTATTTGCTCATTAACAGGAGATCCATAGATTGCACTCTTTTACGTAATCGAATTAGCACAACCATTAGAAATCCCTTTTTCAGTTTTACATTAGGCACACTCTCTTACTCTTTCCATTACACGCTATTACACTTTCTGAATTTAAAAACAAAACGCACATCCAAGTAATCGGATACAGCCAAACCTTTTCTCTTCCCTTTTAATTATTAGAGATAGATTTATCTGGAATGACTGCTGAAACCGAACTAATTTTACCAGTGAGCTCTAGTATCAGACCTTGTCTTTTTCCTAAAAGAGCAAAACACAAGAGCTGATCCCATATCTATTAATAAAACAATCGGATTGACTGTACGGCATGATAAATAGAGATCAGAGATCGCCAGTCGAAATTAAGTGCCATATTTCTGTTCTATTGCGGCCTGATGTTTTTGCTTTATACAGTGCCTTATCGGCTTGATCCGTTAGTTGGTCCAGATTTTCAATCGCTTCGGATAATTCCGCTATCCCGATAGATGTCGTCAAGGTGATCATATGTTCTCCGTAGCTTATGGCTAATTCAGCTACGGATTGACGGATACGTTCGGCAGTAATCAATGCTGCATCCAGCTCGGTATCCGGCAACATAATCAAAAATTCTTCTCCTCCCTGACGGCCAAATATATCGCTACTTCGCAGCTGTCGTTGACAACATGCTGTCAACGACGACAATACTTTGTCTCCCGCCTGGTGGCCGTAATTATCGTTAATAGATTTAAAATGATCGATATCCAGCGCTAACAAGCAGAGTGGGTGACCATGGCGCCGACTTCGCTCAAGCTCAATTTAACCCAATTCAACAAAATGCCTGCGATTACTGATGCCTGTCAGAGGATCCGTGGCAGCCAGCTTTTCAACATGTTCCAGAGCCTGACGCAATTCAGATTCAGTATTTTTTAAATCAGTAATATCAGTGTTATAGACAAAAACATAACGATCCTGAGTGATAAGGCGTGAAACCTTAATCCATCTGTCATCAACCATCTCCGATTCAAAAGTTCGGAAACCTATTTTCATATGAGCAGACATGCTATTGCGAATAAATTCCTCAATATCACCGTTCTCAATCTGAATACCATCTCCTGATGCGTGCGATTTCCTGATTATTTCTGTAAAACTTAGCCCTTCGGCCTCAATGACCTTAAGACCGAAAAGATTGGCAAATCTATGGTTACAGAAGATAAGCACATAATTGTGGTCGAAAATAGCAAAACCATCCTGACTGGCTTTAATCACATCAATAAGCAAGTCTTTGAATAGATCCGGTGAGTTGGTGATTTTAGGCATAGATCGCTCCCTAAACAGCTGATTCCTGATCCTTTTGATAAGTGTAGAAGAGGGAGAGATTCTTGCCTTATAAAGAGATGACTGTCTCAGCTTGCTTGCGGAGCGGCTGAGTTTGTCATCTCAGCATCATTAGGTATGAAATTCGTGGCCTGGAAGGCATAAAATTAGCCAGGTCGATATCTCAAGGCAAAAGGTAGCAAAAGGTAGGACAGCCAAAGATTTAACTCCCCTTACCACACTGCCACTTCTAAGTTGAACATAGGATTACAAATCCCAGAGTTCCAGTCAGTCAAAAATGGGGAGCTGCCTCACTTTTTTGATACTGATATGTAGGCATGCACTCTTTTTGTACGAATCGCGCCCTAACTAAGAGGCGGAAATTACTGTACCGCGGCACATACATAATAACTGAGCTATCGGGTTAGTTTTTTGACCATTTTTAGAAGTTTTGAATTGATGGTATATCTATTTTGCGTAACGGTATCTATGTTAATAAAAATAAACTCAGAACCTTTATAAGCAATGACTGATTTTGTTTTTTCATTCGCGATGAGTTTATCCAAACCAAGCGTTACAAATTCTGAAGCCATGAGTCTGTCAAATACAGTTGGGTTACCACCTCTTTGTATGTGTCCTAAAATCATGACCCGTGTCTCTATGTCAAAGTTCTTTTCAAACCATTCTTTTATATGTTGAGTTTGTTTTGTGCCTTCTGCTACTACAGCCAAAATATAAGCCCGCCCTTCATCAAGCTCTTTTTTAAGTTTTTCTTCCAATGTGTTCAGGTTGTATTTGATCTCAGGGATGATACACACTTCTGCACCACTGATAATAGAAGATATCAGTGCCAGATATCCGCAATCTCTTCCCATGGTTTCTACGACAAATGCTCTTTTAAAAGAAGCTGACGTATCTCTTATTTCATCTAAGGCATGTTTGATTATATTTAATGACGTATCAACTCCCAAACAATAATCTGTCCCATAAATATCATTGTCAATTGTTGCAGGAATTCCAACAAAAGAGATGTCAAACTCCTCTGAAAATTGGTTAAAGCCTTTAAATGAACCATCCCCTGCAAGAAGTATGACTTTATCAATACCAAATTTCTGCAAGTTTTTATATGCTATCTGTCTGCATTCATACTCGTAAAACCTTTTTGAACGAGAAGTTCTTATTATAGTGCCTCCAAGGTGCATGATTCCTGCTACATCCTCATGAGAGGCTTTTTTGATATTTCCATCAATCAAACCTTCAAAACCATCATAGATAAAATAGGGGGTAATGTTTTTTTCATAACAGTTGTCAACAAAACTTTTTATTGCAGGGTTCATTCCGCTAGAATCACCGCCAGAACACATAATTGCTACAGACATAGTCTAACTCCTTTTCTTTTGGCACTGCTTTCAAATTTACTCATTTTGTTTCAAAAAAACAATTCAAACTATTTTTTGGGGATTTTCCATGTTTATTTCTGACTCCTGCTTTTAACCCCATGAGCAAATTGATACCTTCATCAATATGTTTAATCGCATAGGCTTTAAATTGACCTTTATTAACCGCTTCAAGTATCTCTTCTTTTAACATCAATTTTCTTACATTGGATTGAGGCTTATTTCCCCCTTTGGCGCAGTATTTCCTCGACCACCACCGAATGGATTTTGAGTTATACTTCGCCAGTTACCTGCTCATAATAAGGATAGCAAAAAGTTATCGAAAGTATGTAGGTGCTCACACCAAACTAAGACTTAATGACGACAGAAAAGAAAAAGACAGAAAAGACAGAACATAGAGAAAGGCTGAACTAGGAAAAAGGTAACAAAAGACATAGACAAAAGGCAGGACAGCCAAACCTTTTTTCCTAATAGAATAATTGCATCAGTTGCTTATACAAAAATAGCGTGGATAGTTTTATTGCAGTGATAGCAAAAACTATCCACTAAGTATGTCGATAAGAAAAAAAGATTAAAAGCGTTTACAACGCGGTGTACTTTTGAGTTTTGCTAATTCTGTAGATGCTCGTGCTTTTGTAGGAAAGGGCCCTGCAACGCGATTACTACCTGCTTTTACGCCTGGTTTAATTTGCGCAACACCACAAGTGCCGTTTTTAAGACGACGAACCTCCCAGTTAGTAGCTGCTTGTGCAAAGCTAATCGATAAAAGTGAGATAAGGACGAACAGTATACTTAACTGCTTTTTCATATATTATTCCTATTTTTATCGCTAAGTGCAGGCTTAAACGTAGCTTATAAACTAGGTTATCGCAATTTCAATCCATTAAAAAATATGACCTTGAAAAGAATATAATTTAACATCAGAGACTTAGTCATATTCAGTATGAAATTTAGGCAAATGTCAAACATAGGCAAAAACAGCCAAGCAAAAGGCAGGACAGATGTGGAGCGTCCATATATGGATAGTTTTATTGCAGTGATAGCAAAAACTATCCACTAAGTATGTCGATAAGAAAAAAAGATTAAAAGCGTTTACAACGCGGTGTACTTTTGAGTTTTGCTAATTCTGTAGATGCTCGTGCTTTTGTAGGAAAGGGCCCTGCAACGCGATTACTACCTGCTTTTACGCCTGGTTTAATTTGCGCAACACCACAAGTGCCGTTTTTAAGACGACGAACCTCCCAGTTAGTAGCTGCTTGTGCAAAGCTAATCGATAAAAGTGAGATAAGGACGAACAGTATACTTAACTGCTTTTTCATATATTATTCCTATTTTTATCGCTAAGTGCAGGCTTAAACGTAGCTTATAAACTAGGTTATCGCAATTTCAATCCATTAAAAAATATGACCTTGAAAAGAATATAATTTAACATCAGAGACTTAGTCATATTCAGTATGAAATTTAGGCAAATGTCAAACATAGGCAAAAACAGCCAAGCAAAAGGCAGGACAGATGTGGAGCGTCCATATATGTCCTGATCTTTCACTTGTCAGCTCTACCCCTTGCCCCTTTTGCCAACTAAAATAATAAAAGCTCACACTGCGCACAACTAGCACTTTTGCAACTATCAATTTTTCAAGCTTATTATAGAATTATATTTTTTACTCTTTATTACAGTGAATTAGCATGATTAATAATAAAACTAAAATCGGCAACAAACCCTATCTTATTTTCTCCCTTAGCTTTATTTTGTTTGGCGCTGTGATTGCTTATTCTGGTCTAATTGAACTGGACACAAAGCTGGCTATAGAGGTGTAATGTGGCTGTTCATCGCCCGATAAACTCATAAAGGTAATATTGGTTTCACAAGCCTCGGCAATGCGGCGGCTGCTGACCAATCCACGAGAATAACCAAACAAGATAATTTTTAACATCACTGACGGTGGGTAGGCAGCGGCACCGCCTTTATCGTTTTGGTACCAGTCATCAAAGGTTGTTAAATCAAGGTGATTATCAACAATATGGGAAAGCGCATACTCAAATGTGCCGGGGATGATTTGCTGTGAGAAATCAATCGGAATGAACTTACTTTGACAGGATAAATCGGGTTTGTAATTGGCCATTACATTTCACTCTGGGCGAATAATAACCATTAGATCACAGACGATCAGCACAATCAAGTACGTTTTTTGTACAATTAAAAATAATAGGAAAAGAACGTAAAAACGTTCTTTTTAGAGAAATTCTACAGCCTCAACGCCTTGCTAAGCGGATAAAAATGGTTGGTTAAAATCGCGCAGCGATAACCAACTGTTTTTATTCCGTTTAAGCACCTTGTTAGGTGTTTTCACTTGCAACTTATTTATATTTATTAGAAACCTAAGTAAGATCTTGTTAAATTTAGCTATTACGTAACTCTCGAAG
>NZ_CEZLMY010000041.1:25631-26361 GCF_983033635.1 Psychromonas sp.
ACTACATGTTCCGTTTAAAGTTCTTGTTAGCAGTTATTTATACAAACTTTCAACGTATTTGTGGGTTGGTTCTTCAAGTAGATCCTGAGGGTGATCTCCGCCAAATGTTAACCACTTACTTTTTCCTGTGTAAGTTGTATTTCCAATCTCTTTTTTGGTCTTTGAATCGTAAGTAATAATTTGGATTTCTACCTTATCCGATTTTCCAGACCACTCTGTAGCCCTATCTTCCCAATGTAAGATAATAGGTTCAACAAAATACCCATATGTATCTGCATCAATGGACTTTAGACAGTCTTTGCCTTTGCAGTCAGTGGTGATAGCAACTTTTGAAGTATTTTTAGAAAAAGCACTTCTAACAGCATTCGCAGTCATTCGACCAGAATTTCTATATTCAGTTTGATCATACCAACCATTTTCAGGGGTTGAGATTAACACCCCCATACTTTGATCTAATTTAACCTCTGGTGACTGAAATTCATCATGTTTATATGAAGAACTACAACCTGAAAGAAAAATAATTGCAGTTCCAAACATTATCAAATTACGATTCATACATTTTACTCCCGTGATACTGCTAACGCCGCGTTCACCGGCGAGTAAGTTGGTGCTTTTTTTGCTGCTTTTTCTTTTAGCAAAAACCGCGACAACTGTATCGAGTCCGAGTGCAACGCCTTGTGTACGCCCAGCATGGGCATGAACTAATGAGGTGAAAGTCCTCTGTAGGAAG
>NZ_CEZLMY010000042.1:0-24424 GCF_983033635.1 Psychromonas sp.
AGCACAACCTTGCCAAGGTTGGGGTCAAGAGTTCGAATCTCTTGTGCCGCTCCAATTTCTAACTTAGAAGTTGAATCTTATTTGAAAATTATGAAGCGGCACTAGCTCAGTGGTAGAGCACAACCTTGCCAAGGTTGGGGTCAAGAGTTCGAATCTCTTGTGCCGCTCCAAATCTTCCTTTTAAACTTCCTGTTTTTCCTTGACGATTTTCTTTATTATTTACTTCATTAATACACTATTAGCTCAATTTCTAGAGCACGACCTTGACCATAATTGTCGGGGTCATGAGATGTTTTTTAGTCTCTTGTACCGCTCCAAACTTCTTTTTTAAACTCCCAGCAAATGAAATATACCAATCTACAGCATTATTGTATTTGTATTGAGCTGAAAACTTCATTTTATCCTCTAGTGAAATCCCCAATTTTATTCAATATCAAATGTCACCAGTTGCGGGCTGTGATCCGATGCCTCGGTTGCTAAACTTTCTGCTTTAATAACTTTTAAACCTCGAAAATAGATATGATCTAGCGCATGCCCGAAGGTAGTGACACGTTGATCTTTATTAAATAAAGCTTCATTGAAACCTGACTTGATTAACCTCTCTTCAATAGATACTAATCGCGCATCACTCCAGGTATTAAAATCACCGCTAAATATAACCGGTCCTTGGTGTGTTTTGATTAGATCGAGATAGGGTTGGATCTGCTCGGCCAGCGGTGTGGAAGTCAAAGTGAAATTCACCCCATGCAGGTTAATAAGCAATAACAGGTCGGGGTTATTAGTAATAGCATAACTGCTGGCTAGGCCTGTCTTGGGCACCATAATCCATGGCTCGTTGTAACGAGTGCCGCAAACAAATCTAGCCTGATTTTTGCTCTGCGTATTTACACCATAAACAAATCCCTTATATTTGAATGCGTAATTTTGAAAATAAAATAAATTGTTTACCTCGCTAAAATTGTTTAACTCAGGTGAATATTTTACTTCCTGCAAGGTCAATAAATCTGCGCTTGCTGTCCACTCCTGCAGTTTTTGCTGCCATCGTTTTTTTTGTTGTTTATAAATATTCCAGTTTAATAAGGTAAAGGGGAGGGGAAGTTTTTTTTCATCCTCCTGATAGATCTGTTTAACGGGTGATAATTTGGGGCAACGACTCAGATAAACTTGCTGGTGATTATCAAAAATGGTTAGACGTGAAGCAGCTTCAGGAAAAAAGGCCGAAGCATGACTCAACCCCGCAAATAAAAGCAGTAGCACGAGCATATAAGCTTTAAAAATTAATCTTGAGAATGGAAATGTGATATGACGTTTCATCTGGTTATATTCTTATTGATGGTATGGGGTAATCTGGTTATATTGCACGTTCAATTCATCATTTTAAGTCTTGTATTATGCCACTAGAAAGAACACTTTCAATTATTAAACCAGACGCTGTTCGTAAACAACTAACAGGTATTATTCTAGCGCGTTTTGAGCAGGCTGGTTTAATACCTGTCGCAGTCAAAATGCTACATCTATCCAAAGAGCAGGCTGAAGGGTTTTATGTTGAGCATCAAGGAAAAGAGTTTTTTGAGTCTTTAATCGAGTTTATGACTTCAGGCCCCATTCTGGTGCAGGTTTTACAGGCTGAAAATGCGATCAGTCATTATCGCAACATAATAGGACAAACTGATCCCGCGCAGGCGGCTGCCGGAACAATTCGTGCTGACTTTGCACAATCGAAACAATATAATGCGGTGCATGGTTCAGATAGCCCTGTTTCAGCATCACGTGAAATTGCTTACTTTTTTTCTGATGATGAAATTTGCCCGCCAGTCGAATCTTAATGCCTCGATTTGCTGACTCCATCTTTGCTGCTGGATTGGATCGAGTTAAGTGTTTATTGTTTTTAGAGTTTAGGAAATATTTATGAGTGAATTATTTATGTTAATGGAGCAGGTGCCTGCCTTGCTTTATGGTTTTGTGACCATTTTGGGCGTGTTAATTGGCTCATTCTTAAATGTTGTTATTTATCGTTTACCAGTGATGATGGAGCGGGAATGGAAAAGCGAATGTGCCGAATATTTTCCTGAGGCGAATCTAAAAATAGAATCGGGGACGTTTAATTTAGTTGTGCCCCGTTCTCGTTGCCCGCAGTGCGATCATTTAATCGGATCTAGCGAAAATATTCCTCTGTTAAGTTGGTTATTGCAAAAAGGGCGATGCAAGCATTGCGCTTGTAAGATTAGTAAACGCTACCCAAGTATTGAACTATTAACAGGTTTATTATCCTTAGTGGTTGCCTATGTATTCCCGTTCGGCTGGCCATTACTGTTTGCTTTACTGTTTACCTGGGCGCTGATTAGTCTGACCTTTATCGATTTCGATACCATGTTATTGCCCGATCAGATAACGTTACCTCTGCTGTGGTTCGGTTTATTAATAAATATTAACGGTACTTTTACTGGTTTAACAGATGCAGTTTTAGGTGCCGCCTTTGGTTATTTTAGTTTGTGGTCTATTTATTGGGTTTTTAAACTTTTAACGGGCAAAGAGGGAATGGGCTATGGCGACTTTAAACTGTTAGCTGCGTTAGGCGCATGGTTTGGCTGGCAAGCATTACCTTTGATTATTTTAATCTCCTCTTTTGCCGGTGCCATTATTGGCATTGCTGTGATATTAGCTTCGAAAGATAAGAAAAGTCGGCCAATGCCATTTGGCCCTTACCTTGCAATCGCGGGCTGGGTTTACCTTGTTTATGGTGCACAGTTAACGCAACTCTATTATTCATTAGTCCTGTAATGCCAGAGCAAACTAATAAGCAGCTGCTTGATGCGCAGCAAGCTATTGATGAAAAATGGATGAATTATGCTTTATCTCTGGCGGATAAAGCAGAGTTACAAGATGAGATTCCGGTTGGTGCCGTATTAGTTAAAGATGAAAAGGTTGTTGCTGAAGGTTGGAACTTATCGATCCTTAATCATGATGCTTGTGCTCATGCTGAAATTATGGCGATTCGTGAAGCGGGTAAAAAGATACAAAATTATCGATTAATTGATTGTACCCTGTATGTAACCTTAGAGCCTTGCCCAATGTGTGCAGGTGCGCTGGTTCATGCGCGTATTAAGCGTCTTGTTTATGGTGCGGGTGATTATAAAACGGGGGCTGCTGGCTCTGTTTATAATTTGGTGCGTTGTGAAAAATCAAACCATCAAATAGAGGTGACAACAGATATTCTTAGCGAGCAATGTGCAACAAAAATTAGTAACTTTTTTAAACGTCGTCGCAAAGAGAAAAAAGCACTAAAAAAGCAACAATGCACCATTAGTTCATCTGCTCAATAACCCCATTAAAATACAAAGAGTTCAAAATGTCTAAAAAAATAGTTACCTTTGAATATGAAAAAGAAACCAAAAACAGTGTGCGTTATAAAGAAGTTCCTGAGCCGGGACAGGCACCAATTGTAGGTAGTTTATATGTGCAAAAGTGGTTTGCTGGTAATTGCAAAGAGCTGCAAGTGAGTATTGATAAAAAAGAGTAATAGATGAAACGATTAAAATAATCTAATTGCAGAAATCATCAGTTAAGAAAAATAGACTGGCTCAGCAAGTCTAGTCAGATCAGGGTGTTGAGCCTTGAATTGCAGTCTTGCTGGTTCTTGCGTTACAGCATTCGATAAGGGAGCAACCATTACCCTCATGCTGTTTCTTATTCTGGTCTCCGATCTGAGTCCTGATAAAGCACCTTGAGGTATCATGGGTATAAAACTAGCCTGTATGCAATTGCAGTTTTTACAGGATTGTTTTAGCGTAACAGTTATTTATTATACCTTCTCTTCAAGCTTCTGTTGTTCTGCATGTTTAGCTTCTTGTAATCTTTCCTGATCGCTTAATGCTTTATCTTTAGCTTGTTGATAGGTTTGTTGTTCGGCTAATGCTTTATCTTTTGCCTGTTGATAGGCTTGCTGCTCGGCGTGTGCTTCCTCTTTAGCTTGTCGATAAGTTTCCTGTTCGGTAAATGCTTTATCTGCAGCTTGTTGTAATGCTTTTTGTTCGGCTAAGGCTTTATCTTTAGTCTCTTGTAAGATTTTCTCCTCGGCTAATGCTTTATCTTTAGCTTGTTGTAATGCTTGCTCCATCGCTAAGGTTTTCTCTTTAGCTTGCTGTAGAGCTTTTTCCTGCGCTAAGGTTTTATCTTTGGCTTGCTGCAAGGTTTTTTCCTTGGCTAAGGTTTTATCTTTAGCTTTTTGTAATGCTTTTTCCTTGGCTAAGGTTTTAAGTAGGGCTTGTTGTAATAGTTCTTCCTTGCTTAGCGGTTTTTGTAATGCTTTTTGCTCGGCTAATGCTTTATCATTAGCTTCTTGTAATGCTTTTTTGGCCGCTATGGCTTTATCTTTAGCTTCCTGCTGCGCTTTTTTCTCTGCCAGCTCTTTTTCCCTTTCCGTGATAAACCAAGTTAATGTTTTTCTGTATTGGCGGATATTATTGACATAATTTTGTGCCTCTCTGCCTCGAGCATATCCATAACGGGTTTTTTTATACCATTGCTTTTGATGTAACAGAGGTAAGTTATCTTTAACATTCGACCATGCATTGGGACTTTGTTTTTTCATGGTGGTGATGCGCCTTGCATCCATTAAGTGCCCGTAACCTATGTTATAACTGGCTAATGCAAACCAGACTTTTTCATCATCGCTAATACTATCGGGTAGTCGTTTGATCTGCTGTGATAAATACTTGGCACCGCCTTTGATGCTCTGTTCCGGGTCGAGTCTATTTTGAATACCTACATAATCCGCCGTATCAAGGGTTAACATCATCAGGCCACGTACTCCTGTTGGAGATTTTGCCTTGGCATTCCAATGGGATTCCTGATAGCTAACCGATGCAAGTAGTAACCAATCTACTTCTGCTGTGGCATGTTTTTTAAAGAGCGCTTCATATTTAGGTAATGTGCTTTTGATCCGCTTTAAAAAGATACGTGTGTCGACAAAATCAAAATGTTCGACATGCCCGAAATATTTCTCTTCAAGCTTGGCAATGGTCTGATCTTGGTATTTATTACCAATAAATTCAATCATTGCCGAATAAACAGTATCATCTTGCTCGCGTTTTATTAACCATGCTACAGGCTCCTTCTCCGAGATAGTGAATGCTTCGGCAAGTACCGGGTAATAGCGTTGCTTTTGCGCCAGTGTTGAGCTGTCAACTATTGCAAATTTAATCTCTTTATCTGCGACTTTACGTAATAAGCTTTCCTGGTCTTCGCTTTCTAACGTATTGATCGCCAGATCCGGCACTTCATCGAATAAACTCTCTAATGTTTCTTCATGGCTACTGTCTTTAAGTACGCCGATCGGTTCATTAACATCGGCTATTTTTCGTGGGCGGTAAGTTCCCTTGTGGTAAACCACTTTTTGCGAAACATAATAATAGGGGGGGGAGCTTCTGTATTTTTCTGCGCGTTTAGGGGTTAATGTTAAACCTGATCCAATAAAATCAATATCGTTGTTTTCGAGCGCATCAAACAGTGCTTTGAGTGTATCGTATTCTTTTACACGCAGGTTAACATGGAGATAATTGGAAAATTGTTTACCCAGTTCGTAGTCAAATCCACTGTAAATTGAACCATCATAACTATAAGTTAATGAGCTGTTGATGGTGCCCATTATGATATCACCACGTTTTTGAATATCTTCTAAGTTGGTGGTAGGGAAAAAAGGATTACAAGCGCTTACCAGCGGCAGTAAAAAGCTTATCAAAAGCGATGTAATTAGTAGCCTGAATTTTTGAAAAGGCATAACAGAGTCCATATAAGAATTTTCACCAGAGATTGTGCGATTTTTCATCAGAGTTTTGTGAATTTAGCATATATAAAAGTAATTTACCTCCGACTATAGAGGGTTTCTATTTAATAAAAAATGCTTTTTGCTTATAATAGCGAGCTAATACCAATTATATCAATGGACGATTACTGAAAGGTGTTATGGCTATTTAATGGCGAGCCTCTCTGTAAAGACTTTATCAATGTAATTGGCGTAACCCAAGTTCATTTATTTATCCTATGAGAGAAATAACCTATGGAAATTTTGCGTGGGGCACCAGCCTTATCGACATTTCGTGTAAATCAGTTATTAAAAAACTGTGAAGCATTAAATCTACCAGTGCAGCAAATATATGCTGAGTATATGCACGCGGCAGACTTAACTGATGCTTTAAATGACCAAGAGCTAGTTGTATTAGAAAAACTATTAACCTACGGACCTAAAATTGCAGAGCATGATCCTGTAGGTACGTTGCTATTTGTTACGCCTCGTCCGGGTACTATTTCTCCATGGTCTTCTAAAGCGACAGATATCGCTATTAACTGTGGTTTATCAAAAGTTAAACGTTTAGAGCGTGGTATTGCTTATTACGTTGAAACAACAGCTGAATTATCAGCAGAGCAACATAAAGCGTTAGCTGGATTGTTGCACGATCGCATGATGGAAGTGGTATTTACTTCTCTTGATGATGCATCGAAACTATTTGTGCAAGGTGCACCTGGTCAAATGACTAGCGTCGATATTTTAGGTGAAGGGCGCTGTGCGCTTGAAGTTGCTAATGTTAGCTTAGGTTTAGCACTTGCAGATGATGAAATTGATTACTTAGTAGAGAACTTTACGAAGTTGGGACGCAATCCTAACGATATTGAGTTAATGATGTTTGCACAAGCAAACTCAGAACATTGCCGCCATAAGATCTTCAATGCAGATTGGACCATTGATGGTGAAAAACAGCCTAAATCCCTGTTTAAAATGATCCGTAATACTCATGAAAAAATGCCAGAATTTGTTTTATCGGCATATAAAGATAACGCAGCTGTTATGGTTGGTGAAAAAGCGGGCCGTTTCTTCCCAAGTGTCGATGATCGTGAATATGGTTACCACCATGAAGATATCGATATCTTAATGAAAGTTGAAACGCATAACCATCCAACTGCTATTTCTCCATTCCCAGGGGCATCTACCGGTTCTGGTGGTGAAATTCGAGATGAAGGCGCAACTGGTATTGGTTCTAAACCAAAAGCGGGTTTAGTAGGCTTTAGCGTAAGTAACTTGCGTATACCATCATTTGAACAACCTTGGGAAACTGATTTTGGTAAGCCAGAGCGTATCGTTTCAGCATTAGATATTATGCTTGAAGCACCACTCGGTGGCGCTGCATTTAATAATGAATTTGGTCGACCGAATATCCTTGGTTATTTCCGTACTTACGAAGAGCAAGTTGAAAGCCATAATGGTTTAGAGATTCGTGGTTACCATAAACCAATCATGCTTGCTGGTGGTCTAGGTAATATCCGCCGCAGTCATGTTGAGAAAAAAGAGATTCCAGTGGGCGCGAAACTAGTTGTACTAGGCGGCCCGGCAATGAACATCGGTCTTGGTGGTGGTGCTGCTTCTTCAATGGATTCTGGTGCATCTTCAGAAGATTTAGATTTTGCTTCCGTGCAGCGTGAAAACCCAGAGATGGAACGTCGTTGTCAGGAAGTTATCGATCGCTGTTGGCAGATGGGTGATGATAACCCTATTCAATTTATTCACGATGTTGGCGCGGGTGGTCTTTCCAATGCCATGCCTGAACTTGTAAATGATGGTGGCCGTGGTGGTAAATTTGATTTACGTGCGATTCCAAATGATGAAAAGAGTATGGCACCACACGAAATCTGGTGTAATGAGTCGCAAGAACGTTACGTAATGGCGGTTAAGCCTGAAAACCTCGCGACATTTGAAGCAATTTGTAAACGTGAACGTGCTAAATATGCAGTTATCGGTGAAGCGACCGAAGAGATGCAGCTAACTCTTCATGACGATGAGTTTGATAATAATCCGATTGATATGCCGCTGGAAGTGTTATTAGGTAAAGCGCCGAAAATGCACCGTGATGTAAAATCACAAAATGCACAAGGCAAACCGTTAGACTTATCTGGTGCAAGCATCAAGGATGCGGCTGAACGCCTACTTCGTTTGCCGTCAATTGCTGAAAAGACATTCCTGATCACCATTGGTGACCGAAGCGTAACCGGTTTAGTGGCACGAGATCAAATGGTTGGCCCCTGGCAGGTACCTGTGGCTAACTGTGCGGTAACGGCTGCTAGTTACGATACCTATTTTGGTGAGTCAATGGCACTAGGTGAACGTACACCTGTTGCACTACTTAACTTCGCCGCATCTGCTCGTTTAGCTGTAGCTGAATCAATCACCAATATCGCCTGTTCTGATATCGGTGATTTCAAACGTATTAAACTCTCTGCGAACTGGATGTCTGCAACAGGTCACCCTGGTGAAGATGCCGGGTTATATGAAGCTGTTAAAGCGGTTGGTGAAGAACTTTGTCCTGAACTCGAACTTACTATTCCAGTGGGTAAAGATTCTATGTCGATGAAAACACGCTGGCAGGAAGGTGAAGTGGATAAAGAAGTTATTTCTCCTCTTTCATTGATTATCACTGCTTTTGGTGCGGTTCGTGATATTCGTAATACAGTTACTCCGCAGCTGCGTACTGACCAAGGTGATACTGACCTGATTCTTGTTGATTTAGGCAATGGTCAAAACCGCCTAGGCGGTTCATCTCTAGCACAAGTTTACAAACAGCTTGGTGATACAACGCCTGATCTTGATAGCCCTGCTTTGCTGCAAGGTTTCTTTAATGCGATGCAGACATTAGTCGCGGATCAGAAGTTACTGGCTTACCATGATCGCAGTGATGGAGGTTTATTCTCAACGATCACCGAAATGGCCTTTGCAGGGCATTGTGGTGTAACAGTTAATTTAGACCAGTTAGGCACAGATGATTTTGCTGCACTTTATAATGAAGAGTTAGGTGCGGTTATTCAGGTTCGTGCTGAAGATAAAGAAGCGGTGTTAAATACGCTTGCAGGCCATGGATTAGCTGCTAATTCATTAGTGATTGGTACATTAAATGATAATGACCAAATTGAATTTACGCGTGATGGAGATGAGGTGCTTGTTGCTCCACGCTCTGAATTCCGCGGGATTTGGGCTGAAACAACGCTGAAAATGCAGTCACTTCGTGATAACCCTGCTTGTGCACAGCAAGAGTTTGATCTGAAATTAGATGATAAAGATCCAGGTTTAAGCGCCAAGTTAACCTTTGATATCAATGAAGATGTTGCTGCGCCTTATATTGCCACTGGTGTGTTACCGCGCATGGCTATTTTGCGCGAGCAAGGTGTAAATTCGCAACAGGAGATGGCAGCAGCCTTTAACCGTGCTGGTTTCTCGGCTATTGACGTCCATATGAGTGATGTTTTATCTGGAGATGTGCAATTAGCTGATTTTGCCGGTTTAGTCGCTTGTGGTGGTTTTTCTTACGGTGACGTATTAGGTGCTGGTGAAGGTTGGGCTAAATCAATTCTGTTTAACTCGGCAGCCCGCGAGCAGTTCCAGACATTTTTTGAGCGCGAAAACTCATTTGCATTAGGTGTGTGTAACGGTTGTCAGATGTTGTCAAACCTTAATGAGTTAATTCCAGGCTCAGATTTATGGCCTCGTTTTGTACGTAATAACTCTGAACGCTTTGAAGCTCGTTTCAGCCTGGTTGAAGTACAAAAAACTAACTCGTTATTCTTAAATGATATGGCGGGATCTTATATGCCTATTGCCGTTTCACATGGTGAAGGTCGTGTGGAAGTGAAAGATCAGGCTCATTTAAATGCGATTGAAGCGAGTGGTTCGATTGCTTTACGTTTCATCAATAACTACGGTGAAAATACGCAGCAATACCCTGCTAATCCGAATGGCTCTCCAAACGGTATTACAGGTCTAACCTCTAAAGATGGACGTGTCACTATTATGATGCCGCATCCAGAGCGAGTGTTCAGAACTGTTGCTAACTCATGGCACCCGGATCAGTGGCAAGAGGATAGCCCTTGGATGCGAATGTTTAGAAATGTGCGCAAACAGTTAGGTTAAACAAAAAAGGGGATGTTAACATCCCCTTTTTTTTTCTTGTACTACTGTTAACCTGTTGATTTAACTTGGTAAGTCAGCGTTTTATAATTGAAAGGTGAACTCTTTGTCTGTGACTGTCGAAAACGTTTTATATATTGGGCACAATATTCAACTTGTCGAAGCTATGCTTAACTTGTCTGGCACCTCGGCACAATCTGATTACTACATTCACCACTTAACCTCGACCAATGGTATACAAGCTACTTTAGCTGAAAAAAAATATACTCATTTAATTTGTGAACTGCCATGTAGCAAAGAGTTAGCTGATAAAATTACAGCTGATTTCCCCTTATTAAAAACCACTTATCTAAGCGGAACTGAAGCGCCCCAATCCGCTAAATTATCAGCCACAATGGAAGGGTTAATCACTGATGAGGTAAAAGCCGCTTTAGATTACCTCAGTATTCCTATCTATTTTAAAAACAGACAAGGTGAATTTTTAGCCTGCAATAGCTATTTTTCACATCTGTTCGGCCTGACCCCTGCGCAAGTTATAGGAAAAACGGCATCATTTGTATTACCTGCTCATCTGGTCGATGAGATAGAAAATATAGATCGAAAAGTATTTAACGATAAGCAAGTATATTTTTACGAATGTAAAATTGATGATCTCGCTGGCAGAGAGCGTGATGTGGTTTTTCGTAAAGAAAGCGTTGATAATGACAAATTTCAAATCGGTATGATCTTTGATGTGACAGAGATTAATGAGGCGAAATATTCATTGGAAAAAGAGCGGATTATGTTACGCGCAACTGCTGATATATCGACCGATCTTATTTTCTTTAAAGATTTGCAAAGCCGCTTTTTAGGTTGTAATAAACAATTTGAAAAGTTTGTGGGCTGCCCGGAGCAAGATATATTAGGCAAAAAAGACGATCAGCTTTTTGAACTCGAACAGGCTTTAATGTGTCAGTCACAAGACCAAGAAGTGATGTCTAGTAAGCAAATATATCTGGGTGAAGAGTATCTTACTTATAACAATGGCCAGCGTCATTTTATCGAAATGAAAAAGGTACCGTTACAGAACAAACAAGGACAAGTCCAAGGTTTAATTGGAGTGGGGCGAGATATTACCGCGCATCACTTGATGCAGAAACGTCTAAAAATAGCGAATGCAGTCTTTGAAAATAGTAAAGAGAGTATTCTTGTTACCGATCAGACTGGTACTATTATGTCTGTAAATAAAGCTTATTGTTCTACATCTGGTTTTTCAAAAAATGAATTATTAGGGGTAAATACCAGTGAGTTTGCATCCAATCAACATGAAAATATTGAAATTGCATTAAAAGAAAATAAAAGCTGGCAGGGAGAGATAACTTATCACCATAAAAATGGTGATACCCATTTTGCCTGGTTAGATATTTATGTTGTTGAGCATTCCGCTGAAGGTATAAGCAACCGTATCTACTCCTTTACAGATTTAAGTCAAAGCAAAAGCGTTGAAGAAAAAATCCAGTTTTTATCAAAACATGATCCGCTAACAGGGTTATTTAATCGTATTGCGTTATTTACCCGCTTGGAAGATGCAATTACCCGGGCAAAATATAAAGAGGCTGCAATGGCGGTGGTCTTAGTCGATATTAATGGTTTTAAAGCGGTTAATGATCAATATGGCCATAATGCGGGTGATCAAGTATTAAAAGAGATCGCTAAACGTCTTAAAAGTTGTGTCTATGAAAAAGATACAGTTGCGCGTTTTGGTGATGATGAGTTTGTTATTATTGTCGATGAATTGGATAATGAACAGGATGTCGCCTTACTCGCACAGAAAATTGCAGAGCAGTTTAGCGAAAAGTTCATTATTGAAAACATTGAAGCAAGTTTATCTGCAACGATTGGTATCAGTATCTGTCCTGATGACGGTATTGATGGTGACACTCTGTTAGGTAATGCAGAAAAAGCGATGCAGCGTGGAAAAAACTGTCAGAGTGGTGCGTCGTACCACTTTTACACCATGGAGTTAACACGCCACTCTAATCAACAGTTTGAATTAGAGGAAGAGTTAAAACAGGCATTGCTGCTGGATCAGTTTGAGTTGTATTACCAGCCTCAGTACGATCTTAATAAACGGAAAATTGTAGCTGTGGAAAGTTTGCTGTGCTGGAATCATCCACAGCAAGGTCTTCTGGAGCCGGATCGCTTTTTAATCTTAGCGGAAAATAGCGGTTTATTGGTTCCCATTGGCCTGCAAATGCTTCGTAAAGCGGCACTGCAAGCGGTAACCTGGCAAAAATCGGCGATAAATTTTGGGCGTATTGCTATTAATTTATCGCAAGCTCAATTAGAACAAATCAGCTTCCTTGCTGATCTGCAGACTATTTTAAAAGAAACTGATTGTTCTGGACAGTGGCTTGAATTTGAAATAGAGAAGTCTATTCTTCGTCATGCTTCATTAGAGGTTCTGTCGAACCTAACGAATATAAGAAAGATGGGGATTGCATTCACCATTAGAAATTTTGGTATAGCAAGTGCAGTTCTAGATTTAATTAATATACTTGCTATTGAAAAACTAAAAATATCCACTCACGCTACTATAAATGGTTCAGGATATTTAGTGAACGACGCGCACTTTAATGCATCTAATCTTTTTGCTAACAGCTTAGGTCTTAGCATAGTTGGCGATGGGCTCGATAATGCGCAGCAAGAGACATTTTCAACTAATCAGGGTTTTGATGCGGCGCAAGATCATTTTAAAACAAAAGCGATGAAAGCTTCTGAAGCAACTTTTTATCTGCGTTGTAATAAACGTAAATAAGGCTTATACCCAAGCCGCTTGAATCTGCACCTTCAAGTTGTTTGGGGCGAAGCGCTCAGAAGCTTATCATTAAGCTTGCTGCTGCTAATAATCTAAGTTAATTTAGCTTTTTTCCTCAGAGACTTAGTTCTATGGATTTTTTCTCTTTTGATATGACTTGGCAAGATAGCACCCTTTATATGGTGCTTTCTGCATTGCTATACTTTTCTCTGTTATTGCTGACTTCGTTGCGGGTGATTATTAAACGTAAACCGAGCGGTATCTCTTTAGCGTGGTTATTTCTGATCTATGCGTTACCTCTGTTTGGTATGCTGAGTTACTTTATTTTCGGTGAGCTTCATCTAGGTCAAAAACGCCAGAAGCGACGCGAGCAGATAGGTGAGAAATTTCAACAGTGGCTTAGAACTGAGCCGGTAGAGAATCGCCAGAGTACGGAGCAGATAAGTCTGTGTGCGCGTTCAATGCAGGCCTTTGTAGAATCGTATACCAGCATGCCGATGTTAAAAGGTAATCACCATTCGCTATTATCATCAACAGATCAAATTCTTATTGAATTAACCGAAAAAATTAACCAAGCACAAAAACATTGTTACCTGTTGTTTTATATCTGTAATGAAGGCGGTTTGGTTGACCATTTATTAGCAGCATTGATTAAAGCTTCCAGGCGCGGGGTCGAATGTAAGTTACTACTTGATTCGGTGGGAAGTCATGATTTTTTTAAAAGTGATATGCCCTCGATTATGCGTCAAGCTGGTGTTGAAGTTGTTGAGGCATTACCAGTAGGTGCGTTCAGACTGTTGTTTCAGCGCCAGGATCTGAGAATGCATCGCAAATTGGTTTGCATTGATGATGATGTTGCTTATACAGGTAGTATGAATCTGGTTGATCCTGCTTATTTTAAAAAGGATCAAGGTTTTGGCGAGTGGGTTGATATTATGGTGCGCTGTGAAGGGCCTATTGTACAGTTAATGCAGGGGTTGTTTATCTGGGATTGGTATTTAGAAACCAGTCAAAAAATGCCGTTACCACTGTCGCAATTAGAGTGCTTTCCAGTAGCGGGTACACACAATGCCCAGCTTATCCCTTCGGGACCTGAGTTTGGTAAAGCAAGTATTCATCAAGTGCTATTAACTGCAATTTATGAAGCTAAATATAGCCTTGTTTTAACAACCCCTTATTTTGTTCCTGATGAAAGTATATTGGCGGCACTGGAAGTTGCTGCGTTACGCGGTGTTGATGTAAAAATTATCTTACCTGCTAAAAATGATTCATTGATGGTCAAATATGCGTCGCGTGCTTTTTTTGACGAGCTGTTAACGGCAGGGGCAAAAATCTATAAATTTCATGGTGGTTTACTGCATAGCAAAAGTATTGTTATCGATGAAAAAATTGCTTTATTAGGTACGGTTAACCTGGATAAGCGTAGCTTCTGGCTGAATTTTGAGATGACTATGCTGATTGATAATCATGAATTTGCGGGCGAACTATTAACGACACAGCTGCATTATCTGTTAGCATCAGATCAACTTATCCTAAGCGAATGGAAGAAACGAAGTTATTTTAAAAAGCTATTAGAAAGTACGCTCTATCTGTTTAGTCCCCTGTTGTAAACTAACTTGATTATTGTCCTGAAATTCATCCAAAATAAAAGGGCTTGGTTATTTATGCGCAATATGGCTGAGCAGATAAAGCAGTACAGGTGCCAAAATAATAACAAGTCGCTGCAGCTGGCGGTTATGGGATAAGTAGGCATCACATTCAGGCAACCACAGCCATAGGATCACTGCGAACATCACCATAATATCGGCCACTACGCCACTAAGAAACACGCTTGCAAATGTAAGCAGCACAACCAGGGTTCGATTAATGTTATGGCAAGTTTTTGAGGATAGCTGATGCGAAAACTCTGTTTGTTTTTTTGTGCTTTTACTTTCTGTGATTTTATTCTGCGATTCAAATAATAGGTACATGACAGCCTCCTAAACTTCCCAAATAACCTTAACCACGACCTAGTTATAAATCATGCAGATTTCAGGCCAAACAGAATTTTGACATGTAGTGAACTTGCTGCAAGTTATCCACATAGTCACTTGAAACACCGGATAGCTATTGTTTGTAAATAACAATTCATACGCATTTATCTGAATTACAGGCAAAAAAAAGCCTGCAGTTAAGCAGGCTTTTCTATTCACCGAGCAATTAAGCTTCGATTAATTATTAAGCTTATTTTTCAGCTTTTTTCTCTTCTTTTTTAGCCGGTGCATCAACTACATCAACGTAATCTTTACCGTAGTAAGAAGCAAGAAGCACATCTTTTAGCTCAGAGATTAATGGGTAACGAGGGTTTGCACCAGTACATTGGTCATCAAACGCTTGTTCCGCTAGGTCATCAATAGCAGCTAGGAAGTCAGCTTCATCAACACCAGCAGCTTGGATTGAAAGTGGAATGTTTAATTCAACTTTCAATTCGTCTAACCAAGTTAGAAGTGCGTTGATTTTAGCTTCAGTATTACCTTCACGGAAACCTAAGTGTTCAGCAACTTCAGCATAACGAGCACGTGCTTTTGGACGGTCGTATTGCGAGAAAGTACCTTGCTTAGTTGGTTTGTTTGTTGCATTGAAACGAATAGTATTCGTTAATAGCAGTGCATTTGCTAAACCATGTGGAAGGTGGAATTCATTACCAATTTTGTGCGCCATTGAGTGACACACACCTAGGAATGAGTTCGCAAACGCGATACCAGCGATAGTTGCTGCATTATGTACTTTTTCACGTGCAACAGCATCGTTTTTACCATTATGGTAAGAACTTGGCAGGTACTCTTTAAGCATCTTAAGTGCTTGTAGTGCTTGACCATCTGAGTATTCGTTAGCAAGCATTGAAACGTAAGCTTCCATTGCGTGAGTAACAGCATCGTAACCACCGAAAGCACAAAGTGACTTAGGCATATCCATTACTAGGTTAGCATCTACAACAGCCATGCTTGGCGTTAATTCGTAATCTGCAAGCGGGTATTTTTTGCCCGTTCTTTCATCAGTTACAACAGCAAATGGTGTTACTTCAGAACCAGTACCAGAAGTAGTTGTAATACATACTAATTCAGCTTTAACGCCCATTTTAGGGAACTTGTAGATACGTTTACGGATATCCATAAAGCGCATTGCTAAGTCTTCGAAATCAGTTTCTGGATGCTCGTATAGAACCCACATGATTTTCGCTGCATCCATTGGTGAACCACCACCAACTGCAAGAATTACGTCAGGTTTGAATACGTTACAAGCTGCCGCACCTTTTTTGATAATAGCAAGAGTCGGATCTGCTTCAACTTCGTGGAAGATCTCAACTAACATACCTTGTGCTTCAAGGATTCCACGTAATTCATCAATGTAACCGTTAGCAAATAGGAAACCATCAGTTACGATCATTGCACGTTGTTTGCCTTCAAGGTCAGTCATTGCAATTGGTAAAGAGCCACGACGGAAGTAGATAGATTTTGGTAGTTTATGCCATAACATATTTTCAGCTCGCTTCGCGATTGTTTTAGTATTGATTAAGTGTTGTGGACCAACATTTTCAGAAACAGCGTTACCACTGTGTGTACCACAACCTAAAGTTAGAGAAGGTGCAAAACCAAAGTTATAGATGTCACCGATACCACCGTGAGATGTAGGTGAGTTAATAACGATACGACATGCTTTCATTGCAAGGCCGAACGCATCAACACGATCAGAGTTTGCATCTTGGTCTGTGTAAAGTGCAGCTGTATGACCAACACCACCGATATCTAATACGATATGTGCTTGACGAACAGCATCTTCGTAGTTTTTAGCTTTAAATAGACCAAGTGTTGGAGATAGTTTTTCATGTGCGAACATATCTTCAACTTTTACTTCTAGGCCTTCACCAACTAGTACTTTAGTTGATTTTGGTACTGTAACGCCAGCAAGCTCAGCAATAGTAAATGCAGATTGACCAACGATTTTAGCGTTAAGTGCGCCATCGATAAACATCGTTTTAGCCACTTTTTCTTTGTCGGCTTTGTTTAGAATGAAACCGCCGTATGCAGCAAGACGCTCTTTAAATTCATCATATTTAGATTCAACAATAATCGCCGCTTGCTCAGAAGCACAGATCATACCGTTATCGAATGTTTTTGACATTAAGATTGAAGAAACCGCACGCTTGATATCTGCACTTTCATCGATTACAACAGGTGTATTACCCGCGCCAACACCAATTGCAGGGTTACCTGAAGAGTATGCTGCTTTAACCATGCCTGGACCACCAGTTGCAAGGATGATTGCAGTGTCTTCATGCTTCATGATTGTATTAGTAAGCTCTAAAGATGGGATATCAATCCAACCGATAAGATCTTTTGGTGCGCCCGCTTCAACTGCTGCATCTAAAACAATTTTAGCTGCGTAGTTTGTACACTCTTTAGCACGTGGATGTGGTGCAACAATACAACCATTACCCGTTTTAAGTGCCATTAACGTTTTAAAGATAGCCGTTGATGTAGGGTTAGTAGTAGGAACGATTGCACAGATGATACCCATAGGCTCAGCAAGTGTAACTGTATTTAATGATTCATTACGTGATAATTCACCAACAGTCTTAGTGTCTGCGAAACTGTTGTAAATGAACTCAGAAGCAAAGTGGTTTTTAATTACTTTATCTTCTATAAGGCCCATGCCTGTTTCTTTAACAGCCATTTTTGCAAGTTCGATGCGGTGAGTTGACACTTTAAGTGCGGCAACACGGAAGATTTCATCAACCTGTTTTTGTGAAAAGGTTGCATACTCTGCTTGTGCTACTTTAACGCGCGCAATCAGAGCTTCTAAATCAGCAACTGTGCTTACTGTCATAATATTCTCCTAAGGATTTATAAAAATAAAAGTTAAAAATGTTTTACTAAAACTGTGCTAGCTGATACGAAAGCTAATCTTAGTAAAAAATTTTCACATTGATTATAGAAATTTGCTTTTTTGACGCATTGATCGAGATCATATGTAAGTAAATTACAGAATAACAATGAAAAGTTAGAGTTAACTTAAAATTATGCCTAAAAACCTATGATTTCATAATTTAAAAAAGCTATTTTACAAGTAATTCAAACAATTAGCTATGATTTGTAATTTTATTACATGGCATTAGCATCTGCTAAAGAGGACTCTTCAAAAAAATCTTTGCGTGTAGGGGCAAGCGGTAATAAGCTTCACCTTTATTGTAATTATTAAAATGAGATTGTTATGTCAAATGTTTCAACGTTTGCCCGCTGTGCATTATATTTTGCAGCGATAGTTATCTGCCTGGCAGGAATTAAAATTGCAGCCCCGATTGTTGTACCGTTTTTACTCTCTCTTTTTGTGGCTATTATCTGCAATCCGGCTATCAACTTTTTAGCTGAGCGAAAAATACCGCGTGGTATTGCTATTGCCGTGGTGATTATTTTCATCTTTTCATTGTTTATTGTTTTAGGAGGCATTATCGGCTCCTCTGTAAATGGTTTTAGGCAGGCGTTACCTACCTATGAAGCACAGTTATCTAGTGAAGTTGATTGGTTAATAACTTGGATGGGGAAACACAATATCTCGATATCCATGACTGAAGTGCGGGGATATTTTGATCCAGCTAAAGTGATGACCTTAGTAACCACTACATTAACAGGCTTCAGCAGTGTATTAGGTAATGTCTTTTTATTGCTATTAACGGTTGTTTTTATGCTCTCGGAGGGGCAGGGGTTTGCGAACAAACTTCATGTTGCCTTTGATGATTCGGTCCGTACTGAAAAACGCTTAGATCATTTTTTAAATATGGTTAATCAATATATGGCCATAAAAACGGTTATCAGCCTGGCAACGGGTTTAATTATTGGCTTGGTTTTATGGTTACTCGGCGTCGACTTTTTTGTGTTGTGGGCTCTATTGGCATTTTTGCTTAACTATATTCCCAATATTGGTTCAATCATTGCGGCCGTACCCGCGGTTATTTTAACCTTTTTACAATTGGGAGTAGGTTATGCCAGCATGGTTATTGCTTTGTTTGTCGGTGTAAATATGGTGATGGGCAGTGTGATTGAGCCTAAGTTTATGGGGCGAAGTTTAGGCTTGTCGACCTTAGTGGTATTTTTATCATTGATTTTCTGGGGATGGTTATTAGGTATGGTGGGCATGTTATTATCCGTTCCATTGACCATGATCTTTAAAATAGCGTTAGAAAATAGTGAAGATGGACATTGGTTTGCTATTTTATTAAGTTCTGATGAAGAGATCCATGAATTGCAAAACACATTAAATAAAGAAAAATAATAATGAAAATATTAGAGCATATTAATTGGGCTGACGTAGTTAGCCTGCCTAAAAATGAACTGCAGCGTTTATTGCATGGACGTGGCTTTTGTTTCCCAGATTACACCTATATTAATATTGACTGGTTATCACCTGTGATATTAATTATCTTATATAAAGAGGTAGAAGAGGAGTGGCTGCACAAGCTAAGTGAGCAGCTGCTTAAAAAAATGACTGATTTAGGGTTTACTGTAAAAAGTATTCAAGCTCAGTACCGTTGCCGAGAATTTGCCCCAACAGAGATCTTGTTTGGCGAGGCAATTACCGATTTAGTCGCCCCAGAGAATGATCTGAAATATAAGATCAACTTAGGCAGTAAGCAAAACTACGGCATCTTTTTAGATATGAAAAATGGTCGTCAGTGGGTACAAGAAAACAGTCAAAATAAACGCGTATTAAATCTCTTTTCATATACCTGTGCATTTTCAAATGCAGCGATCGCCGGAGGGGCCGAGCAAGTTATTAATCTTGATATGAGTAAGGCCGCGCTTGCAGTTGGACGAGATAACCATAGGTTAAATGGTCATGATTTAAGTAAAGTAAAATACCTGGGTCATGATCTTTTTAAATCTTGGGGTAAGGTTAAACGTTTCGGACCCTACGATATTATTATTGCCGATCCACCATCGCTGCAAAAAGGCAGTGTCAATATCAAGCGTGATTATCCGAAGATTATTCGTCGTTTACCCGAATTATTGAACAAAGAGGGGGTGGCGTTATTATGCTTGAATTCGCCAGATTTAGATTTTGAATTTTTATATCAAATAATTAAAGAAGAGTGCCCGGCAGCAAAAGTGATTAAACAAATTAATCCACCTGCTGAGTTTACCAATATAAACCCGGATCATGGTTTGAAGTGCTTGCTTATCCAACTCTAGTTGGCTGTTTAGATATAAAAAAGCCCCGCTTTGTTTTGCAAAGCGGGGCTTTTATTTTTCAGTCAGGCTAAGCTTCTGCTGCAGCTTTCTCTTCTGCTTGTGTTGCTTGAATAGCTGTTAATGCGATTGTGTAAACAATATCATCAACTAATGCACCACGGGACAAGTCATTTACAGGTTTACGCATACCTTGCAGCATTGGACCGATACTGATTAGATCTGCACTACGTTGTACTGCTTTATAAGTAGTATTACCGGTATTTAAATCAGGGAAGATAAATACTGTTGCTTGACCTGCAACCGGGCTGTTAGGAGCTTTGCTCTTAGCAACATTTTCCATTACCGCCGCGTCATATTGCAGTGGACCGTCGATAAGAAGATCTGGACGACGCTCCTGAGCAATTTTAGTCGCTTCACGCACTTTTTCAACATCGCTACCAGCACCTGAAGTACCTGTCGAGTAACTGATCATGGCAACTTTTGGATCGATACCAAATGCGATAGCAGAATCCGCAGATTGAATTGCGATATCGGCAAGCTGCTCAGCTGTAGGATCCGGGTTGATTGCACAATCACCGTAAACCAGTACTTGGTCAGGTAATAACATAAAGAAGATCGAAGAAACCAAGCTTGCACCTGGCGCTGTTTTAACTAATTGCAGCGGCGGACGAATCGTATTAGCCGTGGTATGCACAGCACCGGAGACAAGGCCTGCCACTTCATTTTCAGCTAACATCATTGTACCGAGTACTACGGTATCTTCCAGTTGCTCGCGAGCAACAACTTCAGTTAGACCTTTCGCTTTACGTAGTTCAACCATTGGTGCAACGTAACGCTCAAGCACATCCATTGGATTAATGATTTCAACATCATCTGTTAACTCAATGCCCTGCTGCGTTGCAATACGTTGAATTTCTTGAGGGTCACCTAATAAAACAGGTTTTGCAATACCTCGTTGTGCACAGATAAGTGCTGCCTGAATTGTACGAGGCTCTTCACCTTCCGGTAATACAATGCGCTGGTTCGCTTTACGCGCAAGTTCTGTTAAATGGTAACGGAATGCAGGTGGAGATAAACGACGCGATAGAGAAGAATCTTCTGTTAATGTATTTAACCAGTGTTTATCAATATGACCGGCGATATATTCCTGCACTTTTTCAATACGCTCAACATCATCAACTGGAATTTCCATATTGAAGTTCTGCAGGCGCTGCGCTGTCTGCCAGGTATTGCTCTTGATTAATATAATCGGTAAACCAGATTCCATAGCACGGCTACACAGTTTCATCACTTCATCTTCAGGGTGGTAATCACCTGTTAGTAATAAACAACCAATTTTCATACCGTTCATAGCTGCTAAACAGGCTGCGATAATGACGTCACTGCGATCACCTGAAGTTACCAGCATTGAACCTGCTTTGAAGTGTTCAACCATATTTGGAATTGAACGCGCACAGAAAGTAACACTTTGTAATCGACGGTTATTAAGGTCACCCTCATTTAATATTTGCGCTTCAAGGTGATTGCAAAGATCTCTGACTCGTGGCGCAATCAGATCGGCACTCCAGGGGATGCAACCTAGAATTGGTAACGGGCTTTTGCTGAACATTTGTAATACTTCCAGATTGTTATTAATAACACCATCTGGAATATCAAACATTTCAGTTAGATCTGGACGTGATTTGTCATTTTCATCAATTGGTGCGCCAACTTTATTAATGATACAACCCGCGATACGTTTGTTCTTTTTACCACCAAAAGAAGAGACGGCTATTTCCATACGTTCTTTTAACTGTTGCGAAGAATCGTTACTTGGGTGAGTCACAAATACCATTTCTGCGCTTAATGCTTTGGCAATGCTGTAGTTGATTTCATTGGCAAACTGATGTTTGTCCGTTGGTACAAGACCCTCAATAATAATTACATCACTTTCTTTTGTCCCTTGACGAAAACGTTCAACAATATTTTCTAATAAGTCTGAAGATCTACCCGAAGAGATAAGGTTTTCTGCGTATTTCATTGCAAACGGTTCAGGCGGATTGATAGATGAACCATTGCGTAACGTTGTTGTTGAGCGTTCCGGTCCTGTATCACCGATACGTGGTTGAGCAATTGGTTTGAAGAAGTTAACTGCAACACCTTGGCGTTCCATAGCGCGGACCATTCCTAGGCTGACAGAAGTAACACCGACACCAGAGCCGATGGGAATGAGCATAATAGTACGGGACATGACTATTCCTTTTATAAATAGAATTTAGAGAAAATAAGGAGAGTGTCAGCTCTCCTATATGTATTAATTATTATTAAGCTGAAACTAGTTTTGCAGAATCTTGTGCAATAACCCATTCTTCATTTGTCGGGATAACCATCGCAATAGGAGAGCCATCCGCGGTAATGATCCCCTGCTCGCCCAATACTGCCGCTGCATTTTTGTCAGCATCGACTTGATAACCGAATATTGCCAATAAATCTAAGACTTTTGCTCGGACCTTAACGGTGTTTTCTCCGATACCGCCAGTAAAGATAATTGCATCAATATGACCTAGTGGAACAGCAAAAGAAGCAATATATTTTGCTAAACGGTAGCAGAACATTTCCATTGCTAATATTGCACCTTGATGGCCTTTTTCACAGTTCTCAGTAATTTTACGGAAGTCACTGGAAATACCTGAAATTCCTAGTAGACCACTTTGCTTTTGCAGCATGTCCATTACGCCTTCAAGGCTGTAGCCTTCACGCGTAACTAGATGCTCAATAATACTTGGATCAATATCACCACAACGAGTCCCCATTACAAGACCTTCAAGTGGCGTCATGCCCATACTGGTATCAACACTTTTGCCATTTTTAATTGCTGTAACTGATGCGCCATTACCTAAATGCGCTGAGATAACATTGATTTCTTCAAATGGTTTGTTAAGCGCTTTTGCAGCTTCCTGGGTTACAAACAGGTGACTTGTACCGTGCATACCATAACGACGAATACCTTTTTCTTTGTAAAGGTTATATGGCAATGCGTACATAAATGCTTTAGCCGGCATACTTTGATGGAATGCTGTATCAAATACCGCAACTTGAGGAAGCGTAGGGAAAGCTGATTGTGCGGCTTTAATACCTAAAATATGCGCATGGTTATGCAGTGGAGCAAGAGATGCACACTCTTCAATGCCTTCAAGCACATTCTCATCAATAATAACTGATTCAGTAAATTTTTCACCACCATGAACAATACGGTGACCTATTGCCACAAACTGTTCACTTAAACCGTCTTCTTTTTTGATAATCTCTTCAACAATATAAGAGATAGCAGCTGAATGCGCGCTATAAGCGGGTAGGTTAGAGGCCTCTTTCTTTCCTGCAGTTGTCCATTTAATACGAGCATCGGGAAGATTAAAACATTCTGCAAGACCGCTAATTACTTCATCACCACTCTGGGCATTAATAACGGCAAATTTAAGAGATGAACTACCACAGTTCAGGACAAGGACAAGTTTGTTGCTCATGAGAAATTCCAGTAAGTAAAATTGATAATACCAGCATTTTAGTCGGTGCATGCTGAAGACGGTTAAAGTGCGCTAAACATCCAAATATATCACTATTAATGGGGTGATTTGGCTCACATTGTTTTAACTGAAGTCTACGCTTATGTAATTAAATAACAAACAAGAATTTGGTGAAAAACCAATTAAAATCAATTTTTTTATTAACAATTTTGCAAACTCTTGTTACTGTTAAATTGAAACGGTAATTTTTTAGTGGTTTTTCGTTTCTTTTCGTTGTTTTTCGAGTTTTTTCGTTTTCTTTGCGGTATGGAGCTATATTGAATACATTTTTTGAAGTTATTAAGCAAGGTGATAAGTATTTGCAAAGCTGGCCGAAACAAAGAATTTTAAATTGTTTGTTTATTGATAGTAAAGTTGCCTTTTATACCCGTCTATCAATCAAAACCATGCCTGCTTTTATTATGTTAATAATCGCCTTAAATATTATGTTTCCCACTTTATTTAGCTGGCCCGCAACGCTGACGTTTATTCTGTTTTTACTGGGGCTACCTATACAGGGCTTATATTGGTTAGGTAAACGATCAAGGGAGCTACTACCTAATCAATTATTACCTTGGTATACGGCTATTCAGAAAAAGCTTAGTGGTAATCGTGCCGAGCAAACTGTTATGTTGTATCGTCCATCTTATTTAGATTTGGCATTATTACTTAAAAATGCTTTTAAATTGGGTGGTGATAAGTTTTTACAGCACCACGAACTGATTTGAAGTTTTATAGCTTTTGGTAGATCTCGATATAGAAATCACATTCTATTTTCCACGATTGCTCTGATAATAGCGCCTGCATTTTTTGCTTATTAAACTTGCGAGCGGAATGTGAGAGCATATTAATTATCTTTTATCCGTTGAGTCTTTCTGTTTCTGGTAAATCTCGATATTAAAATCACACT
>NZ_CEZLMY010000042.1:24524-26345 GCF_983033635.1 Psychromonas sp.
CGATAGACCACGATTTTTCTGCTAATAGATCCTGCATCGTTTGCTTATTAAACTTGCGAGCGGAATGTGAAATCATATTAATTATCTTTTATCTTTTATCTTTTATTCTTTATCCGTTGAGTCTTTCTGTTTCTGGTAAATCTCGATATTAAAATCACACTCGATAGACCACGATTTTTCTGCTAATAGATCCTGCATCGTTTGCTTATTAAACTTCCAGGCAAAAGGGGTCATATTAATAAGATCTTGAACTGTTTGTGCTTCTGTTACTTGTAGCGGGTAATTAAGATTTATCTGTTCGATTTTGTTAAATCCTGAAGGTGCTGAGTTTTCCTGCGCATGTTCATTTACTTGTTGGTAAATCTTTTCTCTAAGCTGGAACAGGTGACGAGGTGCAGGTGTTACCGTAATCAGATAACCATTTTGTTTAATCAGGCGTTGCAGTTCACTATCCAGCGATGGAGCATAAATTCGAATCAATGCATCTAAACTATTATCAGGCAGTGGCACATCGTATGCGCTGGCAACGCAGAAATTGATGTTTTTATAGCGTTTAGCCGCATAACGTATGGCTACTTTGGAAATATCTAAGCCGTTAATAATAAACTTCTCTGGAAGCTGCTCCGCTAAAAGCGCAGTGTAATAACCTTCTCCGCAACCTAAATCAAGAATCTGTGCCTGCTCTTTATCTGTCAGGTATGCGGACACTAACTCACTGACTTTTTCTGCGAGCGGCAAATATCCGTCACTATTTAAAAAAGCACGCCTTGCCTGCATCATCTCTTTATTATCGCCCGGATTTTTTGAGTTTTTTGCATTTACGGGGAGCAGATTCAGGTAACCCTCTTTGGCAATATCAAAATGATGATTGTTAGCACAGATTTGGGTGTTATTTGTTTGTTGGAAAACAGTTTGGCAAAGCGGGCAGATAAATGGATTCATAATGGGCTCTATTAAGGCAGATAATTATTTATCTGCCTTTTTCGATCAGTAAATGACATTGTCATTGTATTGTAAAAGAATATTCTTGATGATTTCCATGGTATCGCGTGATGGAGGGTGTACGCCATCTAGGGGGTAAATCTCTCCCATTGCAGTCCATTTATGTTTGCCAAGTTCATGGTAAGGCAGCATTTCAATTTTTTCGATATTGTTCATAGGTTCAATAAACTGACCTAGAGCATGTGCATCTTCCTCACAATCGGTATAACCGGGTACAACCACGTAACGCAGGTAAACAGGCTGATTCTGCTCTGCTAAATATTTTGCAAATTCAAGCGTGTATTTATTACTTACATGAGTCAGATCGATATGTTTTTCATTATTCATCTGTTTGATATCTAACAAAACTAAGTCTGCAACATCAAGTACACTTCTGGTTGTTTCATCAATGCGGCGTACAAAACCGTTGGTATCAAGGCAGGTATGAATACCTTCTGCTTTACAGGCTGTGAATATAGCTTTAACAAATTCAGGTTGCAGCATCGCTTCACCACCAGAAACGGTAACTCCACCGCCGGAAGCATTCATGTAGTGTCGATATTGCACCAGATCCGCCATTAACTCATCGACGCTCATCTCTTTGCCGCCTTCGGTATCCCAAGTATCACGATTATGACAATATTTACAACGCATTAAGCAGCCTTGTAAAAAGATTATGAAGCGAATGCCTGGTCCATCGACGGTACCACAGGTTTCAATTGAATGAACATGGCCAATTAATGACATCAAAAACCCCTTAAAACTAATTATTTCATCTATTTCTTAGACAAAAAAACAAATGAAATAATTGCTTATTATAAAAAAAGAAAGGTTTCACCC
>NZ_CEZLMY010000043.1:0-25344 GCF_983033635.1 Psychromonas sp.
TCAGTTGGCGACTAAAGCATTTGACGCTATTGGTTGTAGCGGCTGGGGACGTGTTGACTTTATGTTGGATGAACAAGGTTCTTGGAATTTGCTGGAAGTAAATACGGTACCTGGTATGACCGAAACAAGCTTAGTACCTAAAGCTGCTAAGCAAGCCGGTTATGATTTTGACCAGCTTGTTTTCGAAATATTAAAGCAAACACTGTAATAGTATGTGGGATAATTTAAAACAGGTGAAAATTGGAAAGTGGATCAGCTTACTTTTTTTTCTCACTTTAATTTATACCCTGCAAAGCAGTTATTTTAAATTAAAGAGCTGGTTAACGGATGAACAATCTTTACCGTTAACCTCTTTAATTTTGACCGGAAACATAGAGCACGTTTTAGAAGATGATGTGCGCTCAATATTGATTGAGCAGAAAGACAGATTAAACTTTTTTACATTAGAAATAGCGCAAATTCAGCAGCAACTTGAAAATATGCCATGGGTTTATTCGGCATCTATTCGCAAACGTTGGCCTGATACATTGAAAATTCATATTGTTGAGCAATCAATAGTCGCAATATGGAATGATCGAGCTTTGCTAAATCGTTTCGGTGAAATAATTGAAGCATCGCCTGATACGGTTGTAAATGACTATGTCGCGCTTTATGGTGAAGATGAGTTCGCCAATGATATTTTGACAACTTATATGAAAATTCATCAGTTGTTAAAAGTGAATAAATTTAAAATCGCTTCATTAAGAAGTGATAAACGTCATTCGAGTGATATCGTTTTAGAAAATGGTATCGCATTACGTTTAGGTCAGGAACAGAAGCTTGATCGTATTCAGCGTTTTTTAAGTGTATTTCCGTTGATACAAAACGAATATGACGTCAGCACAATCAGTTATGTAGATCTGCGTTACGACACTGGATTTGCAATTGGTTGGAAAAATAAAAATATCGAAGTTAATTAAAAATGACACAATTTATGTGTCATTTGCTAAATGATAAACGGTGAATCTTGAGTATGGAAAGTAGTTACACAGTTGGATTAGATATTGGCAGTAGTAAAATTGTACTCTTAATTGGTGAGCAATTAGACAATGGTTTTATTAATATTGTCGGTGTCGGCGAAGCACCTGCAAAAGGTGTTGATAAAGGCTCTGTTACCGATTTAGACTCCGTTGTGCTGGCTATTCAGGATGCATTATCACGTGCTGAAGAGATGGCCGATTGTAAAGTTTCGTCGGTTAATTTATCAATTTCAGGATCTCATATTGAATCGTTAAATGAAGCGGGCACTTGGGCTATCGAAGATCGCGAAGTAACCGCTTATGATGTTGAAAGTGTGCTGCATAATGCGCGCTCAATTAAAATTCGCGATGATCAACGTTTACTGCATGTAATACCGCAAGAGTATTCAATTGATTCTCAAGGCCGTATTAACAATCCTGTTGGTTTATCCGGGGTGAAATTAAAAGCAGATGTGCATTTAATTACCTGTCATAACGATCTTGTTAAAAATTTAGAAAAAGCGGTTGAACGATGTGGTTTAGCAATTGACCAATTAACCTTTTCCGGTGTTGCTTCAAGTTCAGCCATTTTAAGTGAAGATGAAAAAGAACTTGGTGTTTGTGTTGTTGATATGGGCAGCGGCACCATGGATATTTCTGTTTATATTGCAGGTGCATTACGCCATAGTTCGGTTTTAGACTATGCGGGTAATTCTGTAACTAATGATATTGCCATTGCGTTTAGCGCACCGCCAACATCAGCAGAAAAAGTTAAAGTTAAATATGGATGTTTAATATGCGATAATATCAGTCCGGATGAGATGATTGAGTTACCGAGTGTAGGCGGCAGGCCCGCTCGCAGTTTACAGCGGCAAACATTAGTCGATGTGATAGAGCCTCGTTACACTGAATTACTCGGAATGATTAAAAAAGAGTTATATAAGCTGGACAGCGCACTTGAAACTGAAGGATTAAAGCAGCAACTTGCAGCTGGCATTGTTATAACAGGTGGTGCTGCACAAATTGAAGGTTTGGTTGAAGTCGCAGAGAAAGTTTTTGATAATATGCAAGTACGCATAGGTAAACCGCAAAACATACAAGGTTTAGCTGATGATGTCGATACGCCTGCATATTCAACAGCACTTGGTTTATTACGTTATAAAAATGATGAGTTCGCTGAAAGCCAAGAGGCTGTAGAAGAAAATCGTTTATCCGTTTTTTTGCATAAGCTAAAAAGCTGGATAAAAAAAGAATATTAGTGGGTATGATATATCTCACGAAGGTGGAGAGATACAATGTCTGAAGATTTAAATAAAGTGGAAAAAGAGCAAATGTTTGAAATAGTTGATGAAGAGCATACAGAACAAGCGGTCATTAAAGTAGTTGGCGTTGGTGGCGGTGGTGGTAATGCAATCAACTACATGATTGCACAGGGCCTGACGGGTGCTGAATTTATTGCCATGAACACCGATGCGCAAGCATTGCGTTCATCAAAAGCAGATGTTCGTTTACAACTTGGTGTAACTATTACAAATGGCTTAGGTGCTGGTGCAAACCCTGAAATTGGTTATAAATCAGCATTAGAAGATAAAGAGAAGATCCGTGAAATGCTTACAGGTGCAGATGTTGTCTTTATTGCTGCAGGCATGGGGGGCGGAACAGGAACGGGTGCATCACCTGTTGTGGCTGAAGTTGCCAATGAACTGGGCGCATTAACCATTGGTGTGGTTTCTAAACCTTCATTCTTTGAAGGAAAAAAACGCATTAATTATGCTAACCAAGGTATTGCTCGTTTATCTGAACATATTGATTCTTTATTAATTATTCCTAATGATAAATTACAAAAATCACTGCCTAAAGGTGTTTCATTCCTTGGTGCATTAGAAGCTGCTAATAATGTCTTATATGATGCCGTTTCTGGTTTCTCTGCCATTATTAATAATGAAGAAAGTACCATTAATATTGACTTTGCAGATGTCAGAACAGTAATGACAGAAGCGGGCACAACGGCTGTAATGGGGATTGGTATTGCATCTGGTGAAGAGCGTGCCGAAGAAGCGGTTGAGCAGGCGATCTCTTGTCCACTACTTGAAGATGTTGATCTTTCTAATGCACGCGGTGTGTTAGTGCATATGGTTGCAGGTATGGACTTTAGTTTAGATGAATATGAAACGGTTGGTGAAGCATTAAGAGAATTTGCTTCTGATGACTCGCAAATTATTATTGGTGTTACTGTTGATCCTAAAATTGATACTGCTGAATTACATGTCACAGTGATTGTTACAGGTCTTGGTGAGCGTAAATCTGATTTAACAGTCGTCAAAAACCCAACAATGACTGTTGAAACTAATATAACGGAAGCTGTAAAAGAAGAAGTAGCTGCTAGTGCAAATGAACAGAGTGAAGTGCAAGAAAATATCGAAGCTGCACCAAAACCTGAGGGGAGTTATTTAGATATTCCTGCATTTTTGCGTAAACAAGCTGATTAAGTATCAGTTGTGTGTGATCAGTTTGTGATAAAGATCGCAAACTGCTATACTTTGAAAACTCAAAGTGAGCGATAGGGGACTACGATGATTAAACAAAGAACATTAAAGAAAAGTGTAAAATCAACAGGTATTGGTTTACATTCAGGCAATAAAGTAACGATTGAGTTACATCCTGCGCCTGCCAATACAGGTATTGTTTATCGTCGTATTGATTTAGATCCTATCGTAAGCTTCAAAGCACATGCTCAAGCGGTACAAGAAACCCTTTTATGTACTTGTCTGGTTAACGAACAAGGTGAGAAAATCTCTACCGTTGAACATCTTTCAGCTGCACTTGCGGGCCTAGGTATTGATAATATTATTATTGATGTTGATGCCCCTGAAATTCCAATTATGGATGGCAGTGCAAGTCCGTTTATTTTCCTTTTACAATCAGCTGGTATTGAAGAGCTTAACGCCCCGAAAAAGTTCATTCGTGTTAAAAAAACCGTACGTGTTGAAGATCCAAAAGATGGAAAATGGGCTGAATTACAGCCGTCAAAGTCAGGTTTTAGTTTAGATTTTAAAATTGACTTCGATCATCCTGTTTTTGAAGGTCAAAATCAGCATGTGGAAATGGACTTTTCTGGTGAGCTATTTGTTAAAGATATTAGCCGTGCAAGAACCTTTGGTTTTATGAAAGGCGTTGAACAGTTACAAGCAAATAATTTAGCGTTAGGTGCAAGTTTAGATAATGCGATTGGTTTAGATGAATTCCGCGTTTTAAACCCAGAAGGTTTACGCTATGAAGATGAATTCGTAAAACATAAAGTATTAGATGCGATTGGTGATTTATACCTTTCTGGTTACACCATTTTAGGCCATCTAAAAGCATATAAAACAGGGCATGCACTTAACAACCAACTGTTATGTGCGTTATTAGCCGATCAAGAAGCTTGGGAAATGGTGACATTCGAAGAGCCGGTTAGTGAATCTCCTGTTCAGTATATCGAACCTGTATTTGCAGTTTAAGCAACCCACTTAAACAACACTCAAATTTTAAAAGCCCTTTAGTTAACGACAACGTTTTCTAAAGGGCTTTTTTGTTTGATTACCTCAAAGCGCAAGAATTATTATTGATGTAGCTGTTAGCTTAGCTATACTTTTCTTATAGAAGTGAATCAATGAGGTGACCAATGTATTCAGCTCAGGTTGAAAGAATAACCAAGCAACTTTTGTCGGATGATATAAGAGGTAGTTTATTATCACTACCTGAAAATCTAATCTCCTTGCGTCGCTTGTGTCATATGCCCAACACTGATGTTTATGATATAGAATTGGCGGTAGCAAAAGAACCTTCTTTTGCTGCCTATATTCTTAAATTAGCTAATTCTGCTCTTTACGGATCGGGAAAAATTCCTTGTCAAAACCTCGTTAGTGTTATCAGACGCCTAGGGATGCACAGTGTGAGTCAATATGCATTGACCTTTGCACTTAAAAAGTGTCATGAGCTGTCAAATGTGCCAGAAGATATTTTTTCATTGCTACGTGCAAATTGGCAGTTAGCTTGGGGATTGTCACAAGAGGCAACACAGCTTTATTCGCAGCATCGCTTGACTGGAAATAAAGAGGTAAAAAAAATCGATCTGTCAGATGTTTTGATGCTTGGTGTACTGCTGCATACTGGGAGGTTAGCGGTATTTAGTGATTTTTGGCTGCAATATCAAGATGGAAATTTTTATGAAGAAAAATATATTTGTGAAACATCAGATAAACTTAATGTGGAATTATTACCCTTGTTATTTACCCATTGGGGCTTACCCTCTAGTTACTCTCAGCTCTTTACTGTCATACCGGAAATTAAACAACCACTGCACGCTATTGATTACCTGTTCGCGGCTGCATTATTAAAAGCCTGCCCTAAAAAACAATCGTCAGATCTGCCTGCACATTACAATTTTGTATTAGCGACGTTTAATTCAGCTCAGATTATAAGGTTGGCTGAACGTATATCTTATTTGGGGATATTAACCATGGATGATCTGAATTTAGATGATATTACAGAGTAGTGAAACCGCTGCGAGCAGAGTTTTTTCTGCCATGATCGCTGGCTGGTTTTTCCTTTTGTCTGTCAAGGCTGCAACCGACTGGGCAGCCATCTCTTTTTATCAAAAGAATCGAGAGTAACTTAAAAAGAAATATAATCCTGAAGTTGAGTCTATCTCAACCAAGGGACTATCGGTAATCGAGTTACCATACCAGGTTTTAGCCAGACCAATTCGAGTTAAACCATTAAGAATGCTATTTGTTGCTGCACTGACTCCTACTGTTGAATTTAATGCGTAATCAGGCGAATATTGTTCTCTTGTTGCGGTTACCTCGTGGGCTCGAACACCATAATAATAATTAACCATATTGGAATCCTGATATTTTAGACCGATTGAAGGTTCGATAAAAAATGCCCCTAATCTCCAAACATAACTTAAATTTGCACTGGACTCATAACCTTTATAGTTTCCTAAAATATCAAACATCACACTGTAATCGATGCGTGCATTATTAAATTTATATTCGACACCTATTCCTGCATCCATGGATGATTTACGTTTATCCATCCCCTTAAAAACGTCACTGTCACTTTCATCAAAACCTGCAAATCTTGGCGCTAATTTTATTGAAAAGCTCAATTTATCAAAATCAGCAATATCATAAGATGCAAATGGTCCAAAAATTCTTAGATCTTCTCCTCTATAGCCGACCACTGGTATTGGGATGACTCGTATATCATAGCCTTTGTATATCTCTTGATTTATGCCTAATCCGAAACCATAAATGAATCCATAGGGCTCTATTCTTGCTCGATCATCAGCAAATGTTTGAGCAGAGCAAGTAAGCGCGGTTACTAGCAATATGGATTGACTGATAAAACACGTTTTCATTAAGTTGTCCTTTAACTTTTGATATCCATGGATAGCTGAGTGAGCGAGGAGAACCATGATTTTCTCATAAAAAAAGAGAAAGGCATTCACCTTTCTCCTTTAAATCTCTAACTTATACCCAAACTACTTCAAGATGCAAATTCAGATCTTCGCCCGGATGCTAGAACAAGACGCAACATGATGAGAATGGTTATTCCCTTTTCAAGTGTTGCAACGCAGTGCTAGCTTTCGGGCGAAACTCCCGAAGGGCAAGGCGATAAACGATGATCTTCGTTGTTAGAAGGTTTTGATTTAGAGTGACTAGATCATCAACCTTCTGCCTAGAATCTCATCATTTATCGACTTGCTGATTCTTGCATCTTGAGGTAGCTTGGGTATATATATTAAGTTTTATACTGTTACTAACTGCGCAGGTAACTCAGGATCCTGATTTTCATTTTGCTGTTTATTTGGAATCCGGAAAATAAGCACATAAGTCACCGGCAATACAATCAGTGTCAGTAGCGTAGCAAAACCTAAACCAAAAATAATAGTCACCGCCATTGATTTAAAGAAAGGGTCGAACAGCAGTGGGATCATACCCAGCATAGTGGTAATCGCTGCCATACATACCGGACGAACACGGCTTACTGATGATTCAAACACCGCATCATACGGGGCTTTTCCTTCATTTAGCTCGACACGGATTTGGTCAATCAGGACGATGCCGTTCTTAACGACCATGCCGCTTAAACTGAGCAGCCCCAGTATGGCCATAAAGCTAAATGGTGCGTCGAATATCAACAGGCCAGATGCAATACCAATAATCGCCAAAGGCACATTAAACCAGATCACCAGCGGCTGTCTTACCGAGTTAAATAATACCACGGTAATCAGGAACATAGCTAAATACCCCATAGGCAATGAACTGGCAATACCGGCTTGCGCTTCGCTGGAGGTTTCGAATTCACCGCCCCATTCCAGTTTATAACCAGCAGGCAGTGCAATCGCTTCTACTTTAGGGCGCAATTTACGCAGCACAGAATCTGCTGTTTCATCGCTGCCAAGCAGAGGATCAGCAAATACGGCAAGTACACGTTTGCGGTCACGACGCATAATTATCGGGTTTTCCCACTCGCTGGCAAATGACGATACGATTTGAGTTACCGGCACAAAGGCGCTGTTTTCAGCACTCCATACCTGCAGCTTTAACAAGCTGTCGGCGTCAAGGCGCTCTTGCTCCGGCGCACGGGCCACAATCGGCAATAAGTGTGATTGCTCTCGATACGTGCCTACCGGCATACCGCTGAAGTTAACCAGCATGGCTGTATCAAGATCCTGTTTGCTGATTCCCACTTTCTTCGCTTGCGCATTGTTTACCTGCGGGCGAATAACATTCACCTGGTTACGCCAGTTATGACGCACGTTTTCCGCGCTCGGCTCAGCAATCATGATTTGCTCAGCCTGACTTGCCAGCTTACGCAGTACGATAGGATCATCACCATAAAAGCGTGCTTCAATTTTTGCAGCCGGTGCCGGGCCGTTCTCCATCAGTTTGACGCGGAACTGTGCTTCCGGGTAGTTATCGCGAAGCTGTTTAGTCAGCTCCGGCACACCTGCACTCAGCGATTGCAGATCATTCATTTCAATAAGCAACTGGGCATAAGCGTTGTAGCCTTTTTCCGGCGCATAGGGCAGAACATAGCGCTGTGCGCCTTGGCCGATAACTGAGGTGATATTTTTAAGGCCAACGCCAACCTCTTTATCATGGCTGATAATTTTGTCTTCAACCTGACTGACAAAACTTTCTGTTGCGCGAATATCGGTACCTTCCGGCATCCATATATCAACCAAGAAAATGGGCGTGCTAGAAGCAGGGAAGAAGACGTTTTTCACATGTCCCATACCGATTATTGCCGCTACTAGCATTGCGATCACCAGTGCTAAACTAAGCAGTCGGAAGCGCATTGCCAAGGATAAAATAGTGCGGTACGCAGTAAAGAATGCACCTTTGTAGAGATCTTCCTCGCTGTCACTTACTTCACCATCTTTAAATAACAGGTGGCAGAAGAAAGGGGTGATGGTGATGGCGGTGATCCAGCTGAGAAATAGGGAGATGAATAATACTTGAAATAACGATAAGCAGAATTCGCCGGTTGCATTGTCTGATAAGCCGATCGGGGCAAAGGCTAATATTGCAACAATTGTCGCGCCCAATAACGGCCATTGAGTCTGCTTTACAATATCACCAGCGGCCTGATAACGGGTTTGACCGCGCTTTAAGCCGATCAATATCCCTTCGGTCACCACAATGGCATTATCCACCAGCATTCCCAGCGCAATAATCAGCGCTCCCAAGGAAATAATCTGCAGCTGAATATTCAATACTTTCATTACAATGAAAGTACCTAATATGGTCAGCAGCAGCACGACGCCCATCAATAAACCTGAACGGACTCCCATAAAAACTAGGAGAACAAGGATCACGATCGCGATGGCCTCGGCAAGGTTGAGCAGGAAACCTGTAACCGACTTATCCACCATCGCGCCTTGATCGTATACGGTATTCAGGCTCATCCCCAGCGGAAGTTTGGACTGCAACTCAGAAATCTGCGCTGCAATCGCCTTGGAAATATCAACGACATTTACACCTGAGGTGAATGAGATACCCAGCGACAGAGCGTTATTCCCCATATTGTGGTAAATCAGCTTAGGTGTTTCAGTTTCGGTTTTGTAGACGTTGGCAATATCACCCAGATGTACCATATCTTTGCTGCCCGGCGGGCTGACCAGGAGACGCTGCATTTCGCTGACATTGGCAAATTCGCCGGTCGGGTTGATACGAATTCTTCCCTGACCGACGCGAATTGCGCCTGCGTTAGAGACAACATTCTGATTCTTAATCTGCTGGTAAATATAATTCTGATCCAGTCCGAGTGCGGCCAGTTTCTGCTGGCTGATTTCAACTACCACCTGCTCTTGTGGCGCACCAACAACAGAAACCTTTTTGACGCCATCAATCATTACCAGTTCACGGCGTAAAAAATTGGCATAGTTTTCAAGTTCCCGGTAGCTGTATCCTTCGCCGGTGATATTCATCAAGATGCCAAATACATCGGAAAAGTCATCAATCACTTGCGGCGAAGCGGCTCCCGGTGGTAAATCAGCAACAGCATCATTGACCTTGCGGCGCAGCTCATCCCAAATTTGCGGCAGGGCCTTGGCATCATACTGCTCTTTCATCTCCACTTCGATTTGCGATAAACCCGCGCTGTTAATCGAGGTAATATGTTTTATTTGCGACATCTGCTGAATTGCATCTTCGAGTCTCAGTGTGACTTCTTCTTCAACTTGTTCCGGCGAAGCGCCCGGATAGGGGGTGATAACAAGCGCATTCTTTATGGTGAACTCAGGAAACTCTAACTGACCAAGGCCGGTAAATGAGATGCTACCGCCAATAAGCATCAGCAGGATAAACATCCAACTGATCACTTTATGATTAATACTGTAATGTGCGATATTCATCAATTACACTCCTCTTTCCCAGCGAAGTGGTTTAACTTCCATGCCCGGTTTAATTGCGAACGCACCGACAGCGACAACCTGATCACCTTTGTTTAATCCGGATAACACTTCAATACCATTAGTGCGCACCTGCCCTAATGTCACGTTTACCGGCTCAACCTGGTTATTAGCGGGGTTAAAACGCCAGACGTTGGTCATGCCGTCGATATCGCTTTTGACAATCGCAGATTGCGGTAAAACCGCAATAGAATTAGCATGTTCTGCGCTGAGCTGACTACGGTAATTACTTGACATATCAAGCAGTAATTCGGCGCTCATTCCCGGAAGCACATCTAAACCCGGCGCGGGTTTAAAGCTGAAAGTCACTGCATAGGTTTGTGTACCCTGGCTGACTTTGCTTGAACGTTCTTTGTAATTAACCGCATAGGTCTGTTTGCTTAGCCCATGGGAAAAACGTATGCGAGGTTGATATTCCAGATCTAACTTGTTTTCTTCTAAGCTGATAATCAATGACTCCGGCACCTGAATGGTAACATCCATCAGCTGATTCCCCTGTAGCGACAACACTACCTGTGAGGCTTGGATCATCTGATAATTGTCAGATTCAACCTTTGCCACAATGCCTGAGAAAGGGGCTGTTAAACGGGTATATTTGAGTTGATCCTGCGCTGCATTCAATGCTGATTTAGTCGACTTTAAGTTCGCTTTGGCACGGTCAAATTCAGCTTTAGAAATTAGTTTTCGGTTTAACAGCTGCTCTTTACGCTGGTAATCAAGTTCGGCTAAATCGTAATTTGCCTCTGCGTTTAACAGGTTATTTTTCGCATCTCGATCGTCAAGTTGTGCCAGTAACTGTCCTTTCTTGACTTTCTGGCCTTCGAACAAACCCAGTTTGACCAGCTCACCGCTAATGCGAAACGCCAAATCCGCCTGTTGGTTTGCCGCCAATTCGGCAGGGAAAATACGACTTTTCTGAAAAGCTGAATCTCCAATTGTTATCAATTTTACCGGGCGAACTGTTGTAGTTAGTGCTTCCGCACTCACGGCAGAGTCGCACCCTGTTAACAGCGAGCTTATTAAAATAGTACCTGACAGCATAGCCAGCAAGCGGAGGTTGGTTGAGATCATTAAATCATTCCTTATAGTTATCTCTTAGCTTTGCATAACTATAACCTGCTAGTTCACAACTAAAAACCGAACTAAATAGAACTTAATGTTTCACTTTATGGAACGTTATTTTATTAATAAGCGTGCTAAAGTCTCTCAAAATAGAAATGAGCCGATGCGAATAGAGTGTTATGAAAACAGAAGATATTAAGTTATTTCATCAAATAGTTGATAGCGGTAGTTTGAATCGAACTTCTGAAATATTCAGCCTGCCAAAATCGAATATCAGCCGGCGTATTAAAGGACTTGAAGAAGAGCTCAATATTCTGCTGTTTCACCGTCAAAACCGTGCGATGCAGCTAACCGATGCCGGGGTTAAGTTTTACGACAAAACTAAAACGATATTGCAGGAGCTTGAAGTTGGTCTTCAAGAAATCAGCGCCCCGAGTTATGAAGTTTCAGGGCACTTACGTATTCAGTTATTACCCCTGCCGATGTTACTTGACATTGGTCGGATGATTTTCCGTTTTATGGATATCTACCCGAAGATAAGTATTGAAATATTTAACAGTTCAGAAGATAAAAATCTGCTTGATAATCATATTGATGTTGCTTTACGTGTCGGCGAAAAGCTGCAGGATTCCAGTCTGGTTGCCCGTTCATTTGGTGAGACTTCTTTTGGTTTTTACTGCACGCAGCAGTATATAAAAGAGCATGGTCTGCCATTGACAGCAGAGGATCTAAAGAAGTTGAATGTAATTCGTTACCGTTTTCCAAACGGTCAGATTTACAGTCAGTTGCCTTTTGGTAAAGAGCTAAGCATTGAGGTTTCCGGCAACCTGATTATGAATAGTGTGCCGTTAATGCTGGAAGCCTGTTTACAGAACCGGGGTATTATTTTCATTCCTGAACAAGCGGCAGACTTCTATCTGGAGAAAGGCATGTTAGTGCGTTTATTCAGCGATATTGAACCATCAATACACTATGGCTGGTTAGTTTACCCCTACAGAAAGCACCTTTCTCTGGCTGCGCGAACCTTTATTGACTACATACTCTCGGAAGTGGAAAACAGTGCCTTATTGACATGCGGCAGTAATGATCTGCGTGACACGATAATTTAATCGGCGACTTGTCAGCACCACTGCCGGGTATCTTCTCGCATGGTAAAAAACACGGCAGCCTTTGATTGCATATTATTAACTGCAGAACAGGGCCTGTATTATTAATCAGTAACTTAATCTGGCTGTATGGGACATTCAAGGCATTCAATAGCAGTTTGATTTATTAACAATTTTATTTATTTAACAGGAACATATTCATGACCAGCAAACGAATCTCTTCAGCTGTATTAATCGCTTTAAGCAGCCTTAGTTACTCTGTGAATGCCGATGATTTATTACAAATATATCAAGTCGCTAAACTGAAAGATCCGATTATTCTAAAAAACAAAGCGCAATATGATCTGTACTTGGAAAAAGTCAGCGAAGCTAATGCGGCATTATTACCGCAGGTTGGTTTCGGGCTGAATGCAGGTTACAGCAGTGTCAGTGATAACAGTTATTCGAACTCAAATTACGGTGCCAATTTATCATTATCACAATCGCTTTATAACGGCACATACTGGCAGCAGCTGGATATTGCAGAAAAACAGGTAACTCAATATGCTGCCGTTTATGGTTATGCCGCACAAGAGCTGTTACTTCGCAGTGCAACAGCTTACTTTGATGTATTACGTGCAGACGAAGCGGTCAGATCTATTAAAGCTAATAAACGTGCTGTTGAACGTCAACTACAGCAGACTAAACAACGTTTTGCAGTCGGATTAATCGCAATTACCGATGTTCACGAAGCACAAGCCGAATTTGACAGAACGCTTGCTGACCAGATAAGCGCTGAAAATACCCTTGCTAATACCTACTACGCGCTACATGAATTAACCGGGCAAGATGTTGCTAAGGTTTCTTACCTCGATATAAACACTTTTTCTCCGCAGAAATTAGAGGCGAGTGTACAGTTATGGCGTAATAAAGCGTTGCAGCATAATTTAAGTCTGCATGAAAAACGGATCGCAAAAGAGCTCGCGAAAATGCAGATAGAGCGTGCGAAAACAGGGCATCTGCCGACATTAGATTTCACCGCCGGACTAGGTTATGACAACAGCAGCTATGACAACGCTCCACAGCGTGATGCAGATCTCAGCAGCGGCACGCTAGGGTTAAGTTTAAATGTGCCGATTTATTCCGGCGGCAGTATCAGTTCACAGGTAAAACAAGCGCAATATAATTTTATTATCGCAAGTGAAGATTTAGTGCAGACGTTCCGCAGTACAGAAGTGCAAATCAGCAGTGGTTACAATAACGTCGCGGCTTCTTTAAGTTCCATTCATGCTTATCAGCAAACCGTAATCTCTTCAAAAAGCGCCCTAGAGGCAACTGAAGCCGGCTTTGAAGTGGGTACTCGAACCGTTGTTGATGTACTCGATGCAACGCGCAGTTTATATGCATCTGAAAATCAGTTAGCCAATGCACGCTACGATTACATTATTAATATGCTGCTGCTTAAGTTTTCAGCTGGAACTTTAGCTGAACAAGATATTGCGGAACTTTCCGCAGGCTTAATCGATAGGAAAAATGAATTCGTCAAATGAGTTAATATTTGTTTGCTATCAGCAATCATTGTTTATGGTTCTCTTTCGTGCGCAACTGTAACCTGAGAACCTGTTGCTCAAAAGTAAACCAAATGAAACTTATGGTTTTACTTTATAGAACGAACCTTCTATGCTGGAGCAATAGAGCGCCATTGATAAAACGAGACATAAGCAGCGTATTATGAAAACAGAAGATATTAAGCTATTTCACCAAGTCGTCGATGCAGGCAGTCTGGTTCGTGCTTCGGAGATATTTGAGCTGCCTAAATCGAATATCAGCCGACGTATTAAAGCACTCGAAGAAGAGCTCAATATTCGCCTCTTTCATCGCCAAAACCGCGCGATGCAGCTGACTGATGCCGGGGTAAAGTTTTACGACAAAACGAAAATTATGCTCAATGAACTGGAAGCCAGTATTCAGGAGATCAGCGCACCCACCTATGAGGTTTCCGGGCATCTGCGAATTCAATTATTACCCTTGCCAGATTTACTCGACATTGGACGCAAGATCTTCAAGTTTATGGATATCTACCCGAAAATAAGCGTTGAAGTCCTTAACAGCTCTGAAGATAAAAACCTGGTGGAAAATCATATTGATGTTGCCATGCGTATCGGCGAAGTATTGGAAGATTCCAGCTTGGTTGCCCGCCCGTATAAAAAGGTTTCATTTGGTTTTTACAGTACGCCGCAGTATATTGAAGAGCATGGTTTGCCATTAACGGCAGAGGATCTTAAAAAGCTCAATATGATCCGTTACCGTTTTCCCAACGGACAAATTTATAGCCAGCTGCCTTTTGGTAAAGATAAAACGGTTGAAGTCTCCGGTAATCTGATTATGAACAGTGTGCCGTTAATTATAGAAGCCTGTTTACAGAATCGAGGTGTTATTTTTATGGCCGAACAGGTAGCAGACTTTTATGTAGAAAAAGGTTTATTAATGCGTTTATTTAATGATATTGAGCCGTCAATAAACTACGGCTGGCTGGTGTATCCTTCCCGTAAACATCTTTCTCTGGCCGCGCGCACTTTTATTGATTATATGCTGCAGGACGTCGACGGCAGCACAGAATGTCTAAGCATCGACAGCGATCTACGCGGAATGACGATTTAACCGTAACCATGCTTAAACCTGACTGTTAGAATTAGAGCGTACCTCCCGACTTGCTGACTCCTGCATCTTCAGGTAGCTTGGGTATATCAGCATGCACTTATTCCGGTAACCAGTACTTATGTCAGAAAAGCAGCTCAGTTTTCTTGAAGGTTTAATCCTTTCTCGTCAGCAGTATGAAACGCCACAAGGTGTTGATCTGATATTGTGGCTTGCTACTGAGTCTGGTCCCTGCCGATTAGTTATTCCGAGGCAACGTTATGTATTTATTGTGCAGCAGAAAGATCTGCTGCAGGCACAAGCGCTCTGGTCTGCACAACAACTGATTGTGCAGGAGATCCGTCCGTTATCCTTAAAATCGTTTCATGCGCAGCCCGTTGCGGCTATCTACAGTTTAACGAATAAAGATTTTCGTGCGCTTCAGGCAGTATTGGACGGTGCAAAAATCCCCTACTTTGAAGCGGATATCAAGATCAGTGATCGTTACCTAATGGAGCGTTTTATCTATGGCTGCGCTAAAGTTAGCGGCGATATTCAATGGTCTGGGCGTTATTGGATATGCCAAGCGCCGAAACTGTTACCTGGTAATGTTTCACCGACACTTAAATTAGTATCTCTTGATCTGGAGTGCAGTCCTCAGGGCGAGCTTTATTCGATTGGTCTGAGTTATGGTAATGGCAACGCAGCTCAACAATCAACTGAGACAGAAATTGCTCCCTATTCAATCGTATTGATGATTGGTGAAGCCAGGCAGCTTGATGATATAAATATCCACTGGGTCGAAAATGAACAGAGCCTGTTACTTGCTCTGCAAGAGTGGTTCAATCAACATGATCCCGATGCCATTATCGGCTGGGCGGTTGCTAACTTTGATCTACGCCTGTTAGCCAAACGCGCCGAAGTGCATAATATGCCTTTAAGGCTAGGGCGAGACGGTTCGCCACTACGCTGGTTAGCACACCATAATGAGCCGCAACAAGGCTCTGTTATCCTAAATGGCCGGGTTGTATTGGATGGTATTGAGCAACTTAAAAACGCCAGTTGGCAGTTTGAGAGTTTCAGTCTGGAGTTTGTCAGCCAGTCGATGTTTTCTGAAGGTAAACTGATCACAACTGCGCATAACAAGGGGCTGGAAATCCAGCGCCAGTTTGAACAGGATCCGGTATCTCTGGCCCGTTATAACCTTCAGGACTGCCTGCTGGTCGAGCGAATTTTTGTCAAAGCACAATTAGCCGAATACACCATACAACGTGCTCGTTTAACGGGTTTAGCATTGGATCGTCGCGGCGCATCGGTGGCGGCTTTTACTAATCTTTATCTGCCATTGCTGCATCGTAGCGGCTATATCGCCCCTAATATCGGTGATATCGAAGCGCAACATTCTCCGGGTGGTTTTGTAATGGAGTCAACCCCCGGGCTTTATTCCTGGGTATTAGTACTCGATTTTAAATCCCTTTATCCGTCAATTATCCGTACCTTTAAGATAGATCCTATGGGGTTGATTGAAGGCTTAGATGAAGCTGAATCAGATGCAATTCCCGGTTTTCGAGGAGCCAGATTCAGCCGCAGCAAACATCACCTTCCTGGAATTCTTGATAAACTGAGCGCCGCTCGGGAACAAGCTAAAAAGGAAAACAACCAGCCATTTCAGCATGCGATTAAGATCATTATGAATAGTATGTATGGCGTATTGGGATCGAAGGGTTGCCGCTTTCACGATACACGTCTGGCAAGTTCAATTACCCTGCGCGGTCATCAGATTATGAAGGAGACGCGTGATTTTATCGAACAACAGGGGGAACAGGTGATTTATGGTGATACCGACTCCACCTTTGTGTGGTTGCAAAACTGTGAGAACGCGACAGATGCTAAAGTTCGAGGTGAAAAGCTGGAAAAACAGATTAACGACTATTGGTCTAACAAGCTTAAAAATGAGTTGCAACTCGACTGTTTTTTAGAAATTGAATTTGAAACCTGCTTTCGAAAGTTTTTTATGCCCACGCTTAGAGGATCAGAAACGGGATCTAAAAAACGCTACGTCGGGCTGAAGCAAACGCCAGCTGGTGAGCAGATGTTGTTTAAGGGGCTGGAGACAGTGCGCTCAGACTGGACTGAACTGGCGCGCGAATTTCAGCAAAGTTTATATGTCAAAGTGTTTGCGGGAGAGCCGATTGACAGCTTAATTATAAATACCGTTAATAATCTTAAAGCAGGGGAGCTTGACCAAAAACTGATCTATCATAAACGCCTGCGCCGGCCTTTACAGGCGTACTTGAAAAATGTACCACCACAAGTGCGGGCAGCCCGTTTAGCAGATCAGAACAATGCCCGATTAGGGCATCCACTACGTTACCAGCAACCTGGGCGAATAGGTTATCTGATCACCATAAACGGTCCTGAAGCACAGGAGTATCTTGAGTCGCCTATCGATTATCAGCATTATATAGATAAACAGCTTAAACCAATCGCTGAGGCTATCTTGCCATTACTGGGCAAGGACTTTGAGCAACTTATTTCAGATCAACTAGCTCTTTTCTGATTTTCAGAGGCAGCAAACGCCGTGTTATTATTTGTTATAATACGGCAGCTGGTGTTTCTTAAAATAGGTTTTTAAATAATCAATCAATAAGCGCAGTTTTTTAGATTCTGCAGCGCCTGGTGGAAATACCCCATAAACATCAATATTATTAAGCTGATAATCATCGAGTACAGATTCCAGGGTGCCCGCTTTTATTTTTGGCCAGGCATCATAGGTTGGAATTCGACCGAGACCGTGACCGCCTTCAATAAACGCGGTACGAGCAGCTGCATTGTTGGTACTGATAGTGCCGCTTACCTTAACGCTGAATGAGCGACTGCCTTTTTTCAGCTCTAAGACTCCTGATGTGAGTTTGTAAATCACCCAGTCATGTTCCGCTAACTCAGCAGGGCTGGTTGGGTAACCATGTTTTTGAAAATATTCAGGTGCGCCGCACAGGCAGGTGGGCAGGGTGGAAAGTTTGCTTGCCTGCAAACCGGAATCAGGTAATGGTGCACCGCGAATAGCCAGATCGATCCCCTCTTTCATAATATTAACCACTTCATCGGTGAGCATCACATCCAGTTCAATTTTAGGATAGAGCTTACGGAATTCATTGAGCGCCGGCACAATCGTTTGCAGGCCAGCATTCACCGGACAGGTGATTTTTAATAAGCCCACAGGTTCATTTTTTAAGTTTTCAATCTGCAGATTAGCGGCAGAAGCTTGTTCGGCAATAATACGGCAGCGCTGATAATATTGACTGCCCGCTTCAGTAAGGGCTATCGATCTGGTTGAACGATTGAGCAGTTTAATGGCCAAATGCGACTCAAGTTTTTTGATGTGATAACTAACCACAGCGCGAGATAAACCAATATGTTTGGCCGCTGCACTTAAACTGCCTTGCTCTACTACTTGCGCAAATACCACCATGCTTTTGAGCTGTTCAAATGAAATATCCATGCAATTCCCGCTAATCTTTAAATCAGACTATTGTATCAATTATTCTACCAATGATATCAATTATCTCTGCATGGTCGAATTTTAGATCTGGGCATATACTCTATCTGGTTAATTAATCGCAACGAGTTTATATCACTCTTTTAATAGGAATAAGAATATGAGCACTAAGAAAATATTAATGGTTTTAACGTCACACGAGTTTCTTGGTAACACAGGAGAGAAAACCGGTTTTTGGGTAGAAGAGTTTGCAGCGCCATATTATCTTTTTAAAGATGCCGGGGCTGTAATCACCCTGGCTTCTCCTGCTGGTGGTCAGCCTCCGATAGATCCTAAAAGTGAGTTAGCCGACTTTCAAACCGAAGCCACTAAGCGTTTTGATAGTGATATTGCAGCGCACCTGCAACTGGCTCATACAGAGATTCTTGCAACAATTAACCAAGCTGATTATGACGCTGTTTTTTACCCGGGAGGGCATGGCCCGTTATGGGATTTAACAAAAGACAGTGATTCAATCCGATTGATTGAGGCGTTCTTAAATGCCGACAAAGCGGTGGCAACTGTATGCCATGCAACGGCTGCCCTGTTAAATGCCAAAAACAGTTCAGACGAGTTTATTGTCAAAGACAAAGTGGTCGCAGGTTTTAGTAACAGTGAAGAAGATGCAGTGCAGTTAACTGATATTGTGCCTTTTTTATTAGAAGATGAATTAATTAAACGTGGCGCAGAATACCAAAAAGTCGCTGATTGGCATGCCTTTGCTGTGCAGGATGGCCTTATTATCTCTGGACAAAACCCTGCCAGTTCTGAGCTTGTTGCACAGAAACTACTTAATCACCTAAATGCATAATTATTATTTTAATAAATAGGAAAAACAGATGTTCAATTTTAGTTTTGAAAACCAGACTCGTATTCACTTTGGTGAAGGTCAAATTACAGCAATCACTAACGAGATCCCAACTGACGCAAAAGTATTAGTTGTTTATGGTGGTGGTTCAATAAAAAATAATGGCGTTTATGATCAGGTGGTTAGCGCATTACAAGATCACAGGTGGTTTGAGTTTTCAGGTGTTGAGCCCAACCCCAATTACGATACATTAATGAAAGCGCAGGCAGTGATTAAAGAACATGCTATTGATTATTTACTGGCAGTCGGTGGCGGCTCTGTAGTTGATGGCACAAAATTTATTGCGGCAGCAGCACTGTTTGCAGGTGATGATCCGTGGGATATTGTCGCTAAACAACAAAAGGTTGAGTCTGCCTTACCGATTGGCGTGGTATTAACTTTACCCGCAACGGGCTCGGAAACTAATATCGGCTCTGTGGTTACACGTGATGGTCATAAATTACCCTTTATGAGCCCTGCCGTGCGTCCTCAATTTGCTGTTTTAGATCCGGCGGTTACCTTATCGCTTTCGGATCGTCAAATTAGTAACGGTGTGGTTGATGCTTTTATCCATATTATGGAGCAGTACCTGACTTATGATGTTAACGGTAAAGTTCAGGATCGTTTTGCTGAAGGTTTATTACAAACATTGATCGAAGAGGGGCCAAAAGCCCTGCTGGCAGAGAGTAAAGATAACCTGGACGTTCGCGCAAACATTATGTGGTCGGCGACCATGGCACTCAATGGTTTAATCGGTGCGGGTGTAGCGCAAGATTGGTCAACACATATGATTGGCCATGAACTAACCGGCACTTACGGTATTGATCATGCGCGTACGCTTTCTATTGTTTTACCAGCCGTAATGAAAGTACGCCAGGAAGCTAAACATGGCAAACTGCTGCAATATGCGCAAAGAGTTTGGCATATAACGCAGGGCAGTGAAGAGCAGCAAATAGCGCAGGCGATTAAATTAACAGAAGAGTTTTTCCAACGCATGGCAATGCCAATCCGTTTATCGGATATTGAATTAGGAAAGTCTGATATTGATATCCTTATTTCAAAACTAGAGTTGCATGGCATGGTTGCGCTTGGTGAAAAGCAACAAATTACCTTAGCTGTGAGCCGTCAGATATTAGAACAAGCACTGTAAGCAAATTCAATAATGATTAATTGAGTAAATATAGGAATCGTTAATGACACAAACAAAACAGATAAATCGGCAGGTTTTATTAGCATCACGACCCTTTGGCGCGCCTGATGCGGCAAACTTTGAATTAACTGAAACAGCAAAACCTCAAGCTAAGCAAGGTGAGGTTTTATTGCGTACCGTTTACCTTTCATTAGATCCCTATATGCGTGGTCGCATGAGTGATGCAAAATCTTATGCGCCACCTGTAATGTTAGGTGAGCCGATGGTCGGTGGTGCGGTTTGCCGTGTTGAAGAATCACAGAATCCTGACTATCAAGTGGGTAATTGGGTTGTCTCTTTTGCGGGTTGGCAGGACTATAGCATTTCCAATGGTGAAGGTTTACTCAAATTAGACGCCAGTTTAACACACCGCTCTTATGCACTTGGTGTATTAGGCATGCCCGGTTTAACCGCTTATATGGGGCTATTAGATATCGGTCAACCTAAAGCGGGTGAAACAGTAGTTGTTGCAGCTGCGACTGGCGCAGTGGGCAGTTTGGTTGGACAGATAGCAAAATTAAAAGGCTGCAAGGTTGTGGGTATTGCTGGCGGTGCACGAAAGTGTCAATACGCTATTGAACAACTTGGTTTTGATTTTTGTATCGACCATAAATCCGCGGATTTAGCTGAGCACTTAGCTAATGTCTGCGTGGATGGCATTGATATCTATTTTGAAAATGTTGGCGGTAAAGTATTTGATGCGGTATTGCCATTACTCAATAGCAAAGCGCGTATCCCATTGTGTGGTCTTATTTCTCAGTATAACGCCACCGAGTTACCAAGTGGGCCGGATAGAATGTCAATGCTAATGGGCACTTTGCTTGTTAAGCGTATCAAAATGCAGGGATTTATTGTCTTTGATGATTATGGTGATCGTTATAATGAATTCAGTGAACAGATGGGGCAATGGGTAAGCGCTGGAGAAATTAAATATAAAGAGCAAATTGTTGATGGTTTAGAAAATGCGCCAACAGCTTTTATAGGGCTGCTTGAAGGTAAAAACTTCGGCAAGCTGATTGTGCGGGTTGGACCTGATAACTTAGAGTAGATGTTACCCTATGGCATAGTATAAAAATCACATCTAAATAAGATGATAAAACCGTTCAATAAACTCTGAGCGGTTTTATCATTACCCCACACCAAAAATGCTAATTAATTATTTTTTGAGTAAGTATCTGATAGTGTTGGCTATTTGTTTAGGATCGTCATGACCTGCAACAAGTATTTGGTAACGACCATTAACGATAAAAGTCGGTACTGAGTTGATACCTGATTGCGTTGATAAACGCTGCACATTATCAACTTTACTTATCAATTTATCACTTTGTTGCTTGTTGAATTGGAATGGGCTAATAAGATCTCGTGAAGTGAATGCGTCTGCAATGGCCTCTTTTCTCTGCGCTTCTGTACTGCCTTTACCCATCTGTATTGCTGCAAATAGCTGATCCATAAAAGCATGGTCTGGCACGCTGCCTAACTGCATTTCAGCTGCATAATAGAACATAGCAGCGACATGTGCAGACTGATTAAAGGTGATATGCATTTTACCAATCTCAGCGTCTGCTTGTTTGCTGATCTGGGGTAAAACATTTTCCATTTTACGACAGTGACCACAAGTTAAGGAGAAGACTTCGGTGACCGGGGATAGTGCTTTATCTTCAAGCAACTCCGGCAGTGTGACGTATTGTTTACCCTCTTTTGGAATGGCAGAGTCACTGCAGGCGATTAAAAACAGAGCTGAAGAAAGTACAATAAGGAGTGGTTTGATAGACAATTTCATTTAGTTCTCTCGCATAATTATTTAGTTGGCTAATTGTTTTTTAAGTAGTAAAAACAGACCATAACATTATTGGATTGCCAACAGAAAGGGCGGATAGCAAAAACAGTGCGGCGTTGTTTATTTTCTTTTCCAAAATCTATTTCCAAGGTGGTTTTAGGAGAGAGCGGACTGCCTTAAGGCACGCCTTATCAACTTACAATCTATTACCTGTAGGTTTTGGAGTGCTGAATATAAAATGCGAGGAGTACAGCGCATAAAGGCTTTATTTGAATAGGCTGAATCTGCAATATTCAAAGCTCCAAAATGAACGTAATCAAGTTAATACTTATTAAAAATGGAATAATCGCCTGCTATTTAGCTGTGTACCATAAGGCTTTTTCCGCAAGAGGCGTTGCTTGAGGCAAAAATGGGTTTTGCAGTCTAAAGATATTTCGCTTATCTATCTTAGTTAGTTCAAAAATTTCCTTATTAGCAGGATGATTTTTAAATAACTGCTCAAACGAACCATCTTTAATAGCAATACGTAATCCTCTTTCTAACCTGTCGGCAAGTTTATTATTCTGTTTGTTTACAAAAAAATAGATCGGAGCAGGATATTGCAGTAACAAGGTTTTTTCCACTACAAGATTTTTATCCGGGTGCGCTTTAACTTCTGCCCATGCTTCATTTACTCCTCGAGGAAAATAATCAAAGCGTTTGTATTGTAGCATTCCAAATAAGCCATCATAATTGATACTGTCAACTACCTTGATACCGTTGGCTCTGAGAATTTGTGTATCCGGCCAATCCCTGCCTTGACCTGCAGTTAACTGTTTAAGATCATCTAAGGTCTGGATGCCCGCAAACCTGGGTTCTTCGCCTTTACGAATAATAAAAATGCGGTACCCCAATAGCCCCTTCAGCAAGGGGATGCGTACAGCTTGCAACTCAGCTTCTCGTTTTGTAGAGGTCATGGTCCATACCACATCAATACCTTGAGCACGCTTTAATTGTTCAAGCGCCCGCTTTTGATACATGGTTTTTTCTGACATCACTAATATCGATGAGTCGTCCATATCGGAGGTCTTGTCCAAGGCTAAACGCAACATATCAATATAATAATGATTGCGCAGATCCTTAGCACTTTCAGGACGAATATGCCGGACTTTCAAATCGTTTGCCCAAACGATACCAGAGTAAGTTAATAACACGGCTAAAAGAAAATAAATTTTCTTCATACTTAATTCCTTAAAAAATATTCCAATTTACTCCGTCTATCTGAAAACTAACGTTTCAATGAGCAACAATCGTGCTTAAGCTATACTTTATCTATCTGATTTTAATAGCTGCAAGTTGAGTATAGCGTATTGATGGTATTCAAGAGCGCTCTTGGGTAAAACCTGATGATGGTTTTGTTAAGTATTCCTATACTCGCCATAACTTGTTTTACACAAATAGGGAAGGTTTGCAATAAACAATGCTAAAAATAGACTTTTAAGAGAAAAAAGATCTCATGGATAGGTCATTTATCGCACAAAAAGAAGATCTTAATCACATTTACCCCGTAACCCCCTTGATGAAACCTGATAAATATTTAAAACTTTATTTTGCAAACGTTCCCGAAAGCGTTGTTTAATGTTGCTTATGTAACAAATCAATTTAAGAAATGGAGATCAAATCATGAAAAAAAGCCTATTATCACTTGCAGTATCTTTTGCCGTAACTTGCTCTGGTGCAGCCTGGGCGCAAGGAGATGCTGCAGAGTTAGAGCAGAGAATTGCTAATCTGGAGCAGCGTTTAGAAAAATCTGAAAAAACAGCTGATGAAGCCCTTGATAAAGCTTCCGCTTTTGAATTTCACGGGTATGCACGTTCAGGTTTGTTAATGGATGACAATCTGAACGGCGCAACTGGTACTGGGCCATACATGACAGCAGCAGGAGCGCTGGGTGGTGCCGTCGGTCGTCTAGGCTTAGAAGATGATCACTATGTTGAAGTGGTGCTTGATCATAAGAGCCAAAAAGAAGATGGTTCTTGGTCAAAATATCGGATCATGTTGGCAGACAGTGTCGAAACGAATAATGAATGGACTGGCGCTGAATCACAACTGAATGTGCGTCAAGTTTTTGCGGAAATAGGGAACTTAGCATCATTCTCTGGTGCATTTGAAAATGCTTCTATCTGGGCAGGTAAACGTTTTGACCGCGATAATTTCGATATTCACTTTATAGATAGTGATATTGTTTTTCTATCAGGAACGGGTATCGGTCTTTATGACGTACAACTTAGCGAAGATTGGAAAGCAAACTTCTCTATCTATGGGCGTGATTTTGGTACAATTGACAGCTCTGGTGTCGAGGTTGAAAACTATATTGCGACTATGAATAACTATATGGGACCGTGGCAGTTGATGTTAAGTGGTATGACAGCTGCTGATAATGAAGAAAGAAGTGCAGATCGCGCTGACACGGGTCTTCATGCATTGCTTGCTTACCATGCTGGCAGCTTCTACGGGATGAGTGACGGTTTCTCTAAAACGGGTGTGTTATTCGGCACGGGTTTAGGGGCTGAGCTGAAAGGTATTGGTTCAAATGGTAGTCTTAATGAAGACGCTCAGGCGGTTCGCTTATTCAGTTACGGTGTAACTTCTTTTGCAGATAACTGGCGCATCGCACCTGCTCTTTTAGCTGAGTATAGCCAAGACAGATTTGTAGACTCTGATGAGTTCATGTGGGCTACGTTCAATGTACGTGTGGCGCAAGAACTAACCAAGAATTTTGAAATGGTCTACGAGGGTTCATACCAGTATATGGATCTAGATAACGGAGTTGATCAAGCTGACGGCAGTTATTACAAAGCCACCATTGCACCGACCTTTAAGTTAGATACTGCCGCAGGATTTTTTGAGCGTCCTGAAATTCGTGTAACGGCTTCGTATGTTGATTGGAGTGAAGATCTGGATAACTACTCTGTCAGCTTATCCGATGACGCCAGCACTATGGGTGAAGGCGGTGAGTTTATCATCGGAATGCAGATGGAAACATGGTTCTAATTGATACGTTCATTGCGGCTCTCTTGCGCAATAGTCCTGGTTATATTTAGGATCCCTAATTTTGTTCGTTAGACTCATTTACGGTGGCCTTGCGTCACCGTTTTTTACAAACGTTCCCACAATGTCATTTTGGAACTAACGGAATAGAAATTTTCATTTGGAGGAAGTTATGAATTATCCAAAAGTAGCAAGCCAACTTGTAGAAAAGCT
>NZ_CEZLMY010000044.1:0-20945 GCF_983033635.1 Psychromonas sp.
GCCTCTGCCCCTGCTTGTTTAATTTGCTTAAGCGATATTTTAAGATCAATCCCTTTTGTGCCAGGGCATGGCGTTAAAATAATCTTTGCCGCACTATTTTCAATGCTGATAGGGAAAAGCGGATGTACTGATGGCATATTTTGTACCTTTTTTAACTATAAAAAAGCAGGAGATAATCTCCTGCTTTTTTATAGTTTATATTGGTTATATTTCACTTTGATGACAGTGCAAATAATAATCCTTTGCGATAATAATTTTTTGCTTCATGCAAACAATCATCTTTTTCCAACAAGTTGGCAAGCAGCGCAAAATCCTCGATATTTGGCACTGTTTTAAGGCTCTCCTTTAAATGGTCAATAACAGCCGAGGTTTTATTTTCTTTTAACTTCAACCTGGCAAGCGCTTGATGAATTAAACCCGTTTCCGATTCTTTTTTAAGTTTCTTCTCTAATAATAGAATTAACGGATAATGGTCGCTAATTTCGAGTTTTTCAAGATAAGCAAGCAGGGGTAATGAAAACTGTTTATTGAGTTTCTCTAATAAAAATTGTTCGGCAAATTTATCGTAACCCGCTTCAATATAAGCATCTAACAAGGCTTTTTGATAACTAAGCTCTTTACGTATCCCGCGTGGTGATTTTTTCTCCCAGTAATTCTGTAATAGCTCACCACTCTGTAATGCGTACTGTTTAAACAGGTGCTGATAAGCATCAAGCTGCATCTCAGCAAACTCCGTGTCATTAAATGAAAAAGAGTTACGCTTTGTATTTAGCAGTTGTAAATATTTTTGCCATTCATTTAATGCCGGATAGATCGACAGATAAAGCTCGTTAATACGTTTGTTTTTCGGAAACTTTTTATCTAGCTCTTGTAATCTGGCAAGCGCATTTTCATATTGCTCCGCCTCTAACTGCAGCTCTACCCCGACTAAACCAGCCGCCAGTTGACAGCCCTTCTGGCTCTCACTGGCTTGTTGCAGATGCTCATCACGTAAATCATATTTACCTTGATAATGAGCCGCCTTAGCAGCTGCGATATAAGTTAAAGCAGGAGATTCACTTCGCTGTGCAGATTTTGCTAATAATTTTTGTGCTTGCTTACTATTACCTTCAAACAGCGCCAGCATACCTAACACACTGTTTTTTTGTGCCTGTCGAGTTTTACGTCGTCCCAACCAGCCACTGGTAATTGAACTCATCGAAAGCAGTTTACGTAATAACCACTCAGCGAACTGCAGCACAAAATATAAAACAAGCGCAATAAAAACCGCATTGATAATAGTTATTTCATAAGTTGTGTAAGCATCAAAGGAAATTATAATATAACCTTTGTTAGCACTGATTTCAGGACCCAAAAACAACCCGGCCAGAAGCGCTGAAATAACAATAATAATTCGTATCATGGCTTCCTCCTACTCTACACGGGAACTGGCGAGTGATTTTTTTACACGCTGTTTTATGATTCGATCCAATAAAGGTGCGCTTTTTAATTGGTCAGGGTAGTTTATTGAAATTTTACGTTTACTTAAACGTTGAATAGATTTGTAAAAATGACTGGTCGAATTATCATTTAAATCGTAATAATTCTTTAGTAAATCAGAAACGTTAAGCAGTGCTGTATCGAAAATATCCTGCTGCTCACGGTAAATGGCAAATTCTGCTTTTGCTAAATTATTACGTAAATTCTCTTTTAAATACCAGCTTTGTTCGGGCGAAAGCAGTGCCTGTAGTTTTGTTTCCCTTTTATTAATAATAATAAAGCTCTCGACAAAAGTAGACCACGATTTAGCTAAATTTTCCTGCCAATCATTAATATCTGTTGAAATTTCGGTTGTATTATTTTCAGACGCATCCGTAGCTCTTAAACCAGCCAGAACAAGTTTATCAATACGACGCTCTAAACTGGACAGTGCTAATACCACACCGTCAGGATCACGCTTAGGCAGTGCTTCTAATGTATTGATATCTTCAAGTAACGCCGCACGTAAGCCACTTAAACTCGAATCACTCAACTCAACCACTCGTTGATCCGCGGCTAATAAAAGGGCAATTGCACTTGCGATATCTCTTTCCAGCCAGATTTTTCTGCCAGCAAGCGCGACCAAGTATTCAACCTCAGCTAAAATCCAATCATTGGGATGACGCACCCTGGTTTCGGCAAGAACGCGCTGCAGAGCCTGGACATCAGTTTTGTATAATTTGCTTTCATTTTTTACTTGCTGAAGCTGTAAATTAACTTGCTCCACTTGTGTTGTAAGCTCAGATTGTAACGTCAACGCTTTCTGCGACTGTTTATTCCGGCTTTTTTCCTGTGAAGATAACTGCTCGCTTAACTGAGTAATTTTCACCTGTTGCTGCGTATTTAAGGTGTTATTTTCTTTATATAAATAAGCGGCAAAAACAATTACAGCAAGCATCAAAACAAGCGATAACAAAGCAATATAAATAGCCAGCTTGCCACTTTTACTATTTTTTTGTAAAGGCGGGATTTCTGATTGCGAAGCAGACGTTTCTGACGCTAACGTTTCATCTTCTATTTTTACTGCATTCTTATTTTCATTCTCTGTCATAACTACCCTCACATCTAAAAAGAGATAAAACCATTATTTAAAATAATCAACAATCTGCTTATCTAACATACCTGGTAATATTTTCACATTAGACCAGCCTGCTAAACTCGCTTGCTCAGTAATACGTTTACTCGGTGCATAAATAGTGATCGTTTTTAACCAACCAAGTTCACTTTGAGGCACAATCTCAAGCAGTCTTTCTAATAACTCCATACTGCTGATAATAGCACCGTTAATCTTTTGCTGTTGCCATTGATTAACTACAAGCGCCCCGTTTAAATTAATCGCTACACGTTGATAAGGCTGATAATAGTCAACAATAGCGCCGCGAGCAGTTAATATTTCAGCGAGTAACTCTCGTCCGCCGACACCACGTAAAATAAGGATCCGCTTACCCTGCAATTGCGCTAAACAAGGTAAAGCCAGTAACCCTTCACTATCAAAACTCTTATTTGGAACAATAACTTTTTGTCCCGTCGCACTGTGCAGCTTTGCTTGTGTCCCTTTACCAACCGCTAAATAGCTTGTTACAGGCCAACTATTTTCAGTAAGTGCCTGATCAGTATAGTCCACCGCATTACTACTTACTGCAATGATATAATCGTAAGTTTTTGTAAATACAAGACCGACATTGGCAAACTCAGCTGTTTTTTGTATTTTCAACAAGGGCTGCGCAAGCGCAAATATCCCTTGAGAGTTAAGCAAATTAGCTAAGCGTAAAGCATGTGGAGCAAAACGCGTTACCAATAAACGAGGTTTAGCCATTCTTATAAGGCTTGAGCATAAACGTCTGCCAATATTTCTTTAGCACCACAATCAAGCAGCTGCTGAGCTAAAGTCAGACCTAGCTGCTGTGCATCTTCTTTATGACCAGTTATCTCTTTACGAATAATCTGTTTTCCATCAACACTGCCGACCAATCCGCGCAGGAACAGCTGATCGTTTTCTAATAAAGCGAAACTACCAATAGGTACCTGACAACCACCTTGTAGAGCAAGGTTCATTGCCCGCTCAGCAGTAACACGTGCACGCGTATTTGCATCTTCCAGTGGTTTTAATAAGGCGATGGTCTGCAGATCATCTAAACGACACTCAATACCAACCGCACCTTGTCCGACGGCAGGAAGACTCACTTCAGGCTCAATATAACTGGCAATGCGCTCGCTCATCTGTAAGCGAATTAACCCCGCGGCTGCCAAAATAATTGCATCATATTGACCATCATCTAACTTTGCTAAACGGGTATTCACATTACCACGTAAATCTTTAACTATAAGATCGGGCCGTAATTCACGAAGCTGACATTGGCGGCGCAAACTGGAAGTCCCCACAACAGCCCCCAGTGGTAACTGCTCTAGCGACTGGTAATTATTTGCAACAAAGGCATCACGCGGATCTTCACGCTCACAAATAACCGTTAAACCTAATCCGTCAGGAAAATCAACAGGCACATCTTTCATGGAATGCACTGCAATATCTGCGCGTCCTTCCAATATCGCCACTTCCAGCTCTTTTACAAAAAGTCCTTTACCACCCACTTTCGCCAAAGGTGTATCAAGGATTTTATCGCCCTTAGTTTTCATCGCTAATAGCTCAACGGTTAAATTTGGGTGATATTTTAAAAGTTCAGCTTTAACAAAGTTAGCCTGCCACATTGCAAGCGGACTATGGCGTGTCGCAATACGAATTATTTGAGGGGTCATTTATAGGTTATCTCATTAAGAAACTAATGCTTCGATGCTATCAAAGATAAGATCAATTAGCATGCGTAATAGAGATAAAATGGTAATTGCTGCGAATATATTTATACCCAACCTACCTCAAGATGCAAAATCAGCAAGTCGAGAGGTGACCCTATTCAAGGCATGAAGTTGAAGGTTTAGTCATTCTAAATCAATGCTTCATAACGCTGAAAAGGGTTAGCTCTCGGCTTGCCCAAAGGGAGGCTAGCTCGAAAGCCAGTACCGCGTTGCAACACTTGAAAAGGGAATAACCATTCTCATCATGCTGCGCCTTGTCCTAGCATCCGAGCTAGCCTCTGAAGTAGCATCTTGAGGTAGAATGGGTATAAACTAATAGAAGTGTAATTAATTAATCGAGCAGGCTAAAGAGAGTTTATATGAGTCAATCCTCAAAGACATTACCAAAAATTTTAAAATGCACGCTGATTGCCAGTAGTCGATTTTTTAAAATTGAATCACTTCAGCTAAGGTTCAGTAACGGTCAACAACGTGAATTTGAACGAATGCGCGGTTACCATCGAGGTGCGGTGCTGATTGTGCCCTTTTTTGATAAAGATACGATCTTGCTGATTAGAGAATATGCGGCCGGTACACATTCATACGAGCTTGGTTTTCCTAAAGGTCTTATCGATTCCGGCGAAACACCTGAAATAGCGGCTAACCGAGAGTTAAAAGAGGAGGTCGGATTTGGGGCAAACAGCTTACAAAAACTAAAAAAAGTGACTATGTCACCAAGTTATTTCAGTAGCGAAATGACCCTGTTTATGGCATTTGATCTTTACCCTGAAACATTACCAGGTGATGAACCAGAGCCTCTTGAAGTAATTAAATGGCCACTTAATAAGGTGGATGAATTATTGGCAAGAGACGACTTCCAGGAAGCACGGGGAATTTCAGCATTATTATTAACACTGAAAGCGCTTAAGGATAAAAATAACATAATTTAAAATGGAGGATAAAAGCTTTCCTCCATTATCACTTAACTTATATAAATGATTTCCGCCGTGCGCTAGTCAAAGCAGTAACAAACTGTGCGCCAAGCTGGGGTTATAACAGGCGAGTTAAAAATAAAAAGGGAAAAAGATTAGCTATCATGTTATTTTTATAATTAATAAAAGTTATATTCTTTAAGGAAGCAGTTCATGAGTCAAAATACCATTTCATTAAAATGGCTTGCTTACACGTTTTTAATCGGGCTTTCAGCCAACGCCTGTTTTTCAATATTAACGATTACGCTGGTCCCTTTTTCTCCTTTTCCTTTCCTAACGCTGTTTTTTGCTGTTAACCATTTTTATGGTCTTTATATTAAAGAGGCACACAATGAAATCTCTGTTCGTCCGGCTTGGGGGGCTTTTTTTATTGGTATTTTCTCTTATTCCGCTTTTCTCGGTGCGCAATACCCGGAGCTCGGTTCAAATTTTATTTCAATTACCCTAACGCTGATTTTAAGTATCTGGTTAATGTATAAATTGATGTTTGGCGATAAACATTATTCTGCATAATCAGTTAGCAGCAAACAAAAAAGGGCGTATTAATTAAATTAATACGCCCTTTTTTATTAAATGAGAAAAGGTTATGAGTTCTTCAAACGCTCTTCTAACATAGCTAATAAAGCAACTGACTTTTCTTCAAGTTTAAGCAACTGATCAGCTGAAACCTTACTATCAAATTCACCCAGTTCAGGAAACAACTTACAAAACATAGGTTGCGGGTACATGTTGACTGTATCCATAGTCACGGAGCTTGGGATCTTAAAAAACACAAAAGAGCCGATATCATCAAAATGGTGCAGTTTTTCGATTAAACGCTCTGCGGTTAATGCTTCTAAAAAAAACTCCTCCTCTTCACTTTTACCATTCCATTCAGCAACAGTAACAAGCGCTCTAAATGGCAGTTCATCAGACACATCCTCTTTTTCAATATAAATAGAATGCAAAGCCTTTTGATTCTCTTCTTGATTTATTTTTAGTCCAATAAACTTAAAGGTTGGATGAGCGATTAACAACGTCGGTAATTGATCCGCAAAGTACAGAGATAATTGTTCACTATTTCTCATAAAAAACTCCGAAAAAATATATTTGAGGTTTTGCCTAAAATACAACAAGATGAAGGACTAATCGTATTAGCTTAACTTATACGATTTACTTTACAAGTTATTGCACATTATTGAAGGATTAAAAATGAAATATACAACACGCGAGCTGCCTAAGCACAAAAACGTCGCACTGGTTGCACATGACAATATGAAACAGGAGCTATTAGCCTGGTCAGAAAGACGCATTGATGCTTTAAAATTACACCACCTTTATGCAACAGGAACAACCGGATCTCTGTTATCAAAAAAACTCGGTTTACCGATTAAATGCTTGTACTCGGGCCCAATGGGTGGCGATCAACAGCTGGGAGCGAAAATTGCGGAAGGAGATATCGACTTATTAATTTTCTTTTGGGATCCGATGAATGCGGTACCGCATGATCCGGATGTCAAAGCGTTACTACGTTTAGCGGCTGTGTGGAACATTCCTATGGCAACCAATATTGCCACCGCTGATTTTGTAATGGATTCTCTGCATATTAATAACACTTATCAGACACGCATACCTGATTATCAGGGTTACTTAGCAGATCGCACCCAGTAAACTATAACCATCCACCTTGAAAATGCAGATCTCTGCATTTCCAATGCAGTATGGCTATACCCCATTAAAAAGGCGAACAATTTGCAAACTCTTACTGATATTTACATTTATCCGATTAAATCGGTTAAAGCTGTCAATCAGCCTGCGGCACAGGTTGAAGAAAAAGGTTTAAGTTTTGATCGTCGTTATATGCTGGTTGACCCACAGGGAAAATTCATTAGCGGGCGCACTCATCCGCAATTAACACAAATAGAGGTGCAGTTTTCGCAACACTTATTGCTGGTTAATGCCCCAAATATGCCGACACTAACCATCAATCCGGATGATTTCGGTGAAAAGATGAAAACAAGCCAAGTGTGGTCTGATAATGTCAACGCACTGCATTGCCATAATGATTACGATCTGTGGTTTTCAAACTATCTGCAGCAGCCCTGCCAGTTAGTCTTTTTTGGCAAAGAAACAAAACGGCTATTAAAAAACAGAGAAACGCAGGTTTCCTTTGCTGATGGTTACCCGCTATTATTAATCAATCAAGCCTCTGTTGATTTTCTTAATGCACGTTTACAAAAGCCAGTAACAGCACTACATTTTCGCCCGAATATTGTTGTTAAAGGGGATTTTCCTTTTGTGGAAGATAGCTGGTCACGCATTAAGATTGGAGAAGTGGAGTTTGAAGTAAGCAAACCCTGCTCACGTTGTTTATTTACCAATGTCGATCCGCAAACGGGGCTGGTCGATAAAGATGAACCATTAAATACCTTGGCCAAATTTCGATACCACCAAGGTAATATTGATTTTGGACAAAACTTAATCCCGCTTAACAGTGGCCTAATCCGCGCGGGCGATGAAATAAAGATTTTAAACACGCAAGGCGCTCCTTTTTACAGCTCACAAAAAGATCAACAGCTAAGTAATAAAAAAAGCATAGAGATCTATTATCAGGATTCAGATACCAGCACGACTGGCGATAATCAGCAGTTATTATTAGATCAGGCTGAGCTGGCGGGTATCGACATTCCATACTCATGTCGTGGCGGTCAATGTGGTTGCTGCAAGGTAAAACTGATCGAAGGTGAAGTAATGACACTTAATAACCAAGGATTAAGTGATTTAGAAATTGAACAAGGTTATATTCTAGCCTGCAGCTGCATTCCTTTATCCGATATCACTATTAATCATTAGGAAAAATCATGGGCAAAAAATCAAACCATATAGATATTCCAGACAATGACACTGACAAACTGATTGAAGTGCTTGGTTTAACCAATAACATTAATGAAGCTGGTTATATTCTTCCGGACGGCCGACTGCTGCATCTCGATCGCAGTAACTGCTTTAAGCGCAAAAATCATTTAGATGTATTAAAGCTATTACCCGCTTTTCTCGGTAAAGAACATACGATTATTGATACCGATATGATCGCATTTATGGCTAAAGAACAACTGGTGCGTTTTTGTATCGATGGCAGAATTCATACTGCAGTTAAACCGACATCGGAACAGGTAAGAAAATTATATAGCGTTGTAGCTTATCGCTCTAACCCGTTTGAAATTATTATCTCAAATGCAGCGGGTATGACACTGGAACAACACACGGTTTCAGGGCCAAGTATGAACGCATTAGTAAAGATTTTTGATAGATATTCATCTGTAAAGCAAGATGACTTCAATGAAGATGAGTTTTGTATTGAAGAAGAGGAAAAGTATTTTACGCTAACATTCCGTCCGGCAATGAAAACGGTCGGTAGAATGAATAAAAACAGCAAAATGATAAAAATGGAGCCCCTTTTTAAAGAGGCAACGCAACTATTTATGAGATTGGTGAAACAATCACGCAATAGCCAATAACCCACTCTTCCGACTATCAATAGCCGCCTCCGAAACTATTTCAGAGGCTTAAGCTTTAATAGCGCTCAAACAGCTTTAACAGTGCATCACTGTTATCAGGAGCAAACTTCTCTTCCTGATCAGAGCCATACACGCTGTCGGCTAATTTCTGTTTACGCGCCTGCAGCGCTAAGACACGCTCTTCAACTGTCTGCTCACAAATCAGTTTATAAACAAAAACAGGTTTCTCCTGACCAATACGGTAAGCACGATCTGTCGCTTGATTTTCCACAGCAGGGTTCCACCACGGATCATAATGAATAACCGTATCGGCAGCGGTCAGGTTAAGCCCCACACCGCCCGCCTTTAAGGAGATAAGGAACACAGGAACCTCTCCCGTCTGAAATCTATCAATAATCTCACTGCGATTACGTGTTTGCCCTGTTAATTTAACAAAATCAATCCCTCGCTCCTGTAGAGACTGCTCAATTAAGCCTAACATCTGCGCAAATTGCGAGAAGATTAAAATACGTCGTCCCTCTTCAATCATCTCCGGCACAATCTCCATTAAAAAGTCCAATTTAGCCGAACTTTTAATGCTTTGTGCATGCTCCAACTTCACTAAGCGCGGATCACAACAAGCCTGACGTAATTTCAGTAACGCATCTAAAAACTCGATACGGCTTCTTGCCATCCCTTTTTCTTTAAGGAGATCGCGAACTTTTGCTTCCATAGTGATACGGATGCTTTCATATAAGGTACGTTGATCATTCGGTAAAACAATCTTGTGGACAATTTCTGTTTTTGCAGGTAACTCTTTTGCCACTTCATCTTTAGTACGGCGTAATAAAAATGGTCGGGTCTTCTGAATTAACCAGTCTTGCACCTGTTGATTACCTTCGCCTTCAATCCCTTTCCGATAAAAACGGTTAAAAGTGCTATGCGTGCCTAAAAACCCCGGCATTAAGAAATCAAACAATGACCAAAGCTCACCTAAATGGTTTTCCATCGGCGTACCCGTTAAACATAACCGCTGCTTAGCATTTAACTGCTTGATACTCTTGGTCATTTTAGCCAGTGGGTTTTTAATCGTTTGTGCTTCATCAAGAATCAAATCAGAAAAGTTTAACTCTTCAAGCTGGCTAAAATCTCGTCCGACTAATGGATAAGTCGTGATCACCAAATCATAATCAGGCACAGAAGCAAAATGTTGATGGCGATCGGCACCATGTAAAATCAGCACTTTTAACGTTGGTGTGAATTTTATCGCTTCATTTAACCAGTTACCCACTAACGAGGTTGGGCAAATTACCAATGCAGGATCGATAAGTTGTTGATGCTGCTTTTTATAAAGCAGGTAAGCCAAAGTTTGAATAGTTTTACCCAAGCCCATATCATCGGCTAATACGCCTGAAAAACCATACTCATTTAAAAAAACCAACCAGTTCAACCCCGCTAACTGATAGTCTCGCAAGGTTGCATTAAGGTGTTCAGGTAACTCTACCGCCTGAATACCGGTAAAGTTGGTCATTTTTTCAGCCAATGCTTTTACATGACCACCGCCTACCCAGCGGTTAATTTCAGGTAACTGAGCCAGCAGTGCAGCTTGGCTTTGCGGCAGATTGATGCTGTCATTATTGACTTCACCCAACTCTTGTAAAATGGATAAAACAGGCTGAATAGACTCGCGTTTAATACGTAACGGTTTACCGTTAGGCTGAGCTAATAAGATATCAAACTGATGCTGTTGCCAATCTTCATTATTGCGTAACCATTCAAGCAATAGTGGTAATAGCGCAATACGTTTGCCTTCAATTTCAATCGACACACCTAAATCAAACCAGTTCCCCTGCTCTTCGATCTCAATATCAATGCTATTAATTTTTTCGCTATCTAATGCCAGATCCGGGGATATTTCAAAGAACCAACCTAACACCTCTAACCGCGTCTTGTGCGCTGTTAACAGGGACAGCCACTGAAACTGCTGCGAGCCGCCTAACTCAGGAGGTAAAATTCCTAATAACTGAGCTGTTTTAGGCTGCTTAGGATCGTACATCTGCGGATCTAATAAACATAAATTTTCAAACTGTTTTAATGCGAATCTTTCACTTTCAATATCACGTTCAATAGTAATAATTTCATTCGACCACATAAACTGCGTGCGGCTTGGTTCCTCAATTACATTTGGATTTAAAACCAATTCACCGTAACGGAAAGATAAACGTGCAATAAATAACGGCTGCCCTTTGATGGTCTTTTCATTAAGCGAGAATACGACTTGTAACTTATCGTGAATATCTCGGGTTGGATAAGCTATCGGATTCGGTAAAACCACATCCGGGAAACGCAGTGAAACTTCTTCCGTAAAGTGCTCACACTGTTTATCCGCGAGCGGTGGCGTTTGTAATAACGATAAAATCCAGTCGCTATCGAACTCACTTTCTATCTTACCAACTAAACCATTATCGGTATCAATGTAATAAGCAGTAGGCGTAGGAATTAACAGCCAATTTTCGCAATCCTGCAGCGTCACTTGTAATTGTTTTAAATCATCTTCTTCTTCAAGCCATTGTAATTCTAAGGTTTTGTTTTCAGAAGCTTGTAATGGCAGGGATAAGTTTTGCCAAAAACAACGTCCTGTGGCTAATATTTTCTGCAGTGCTAACAGATCATGTTCATTATGGATACAGGTTTTAGCAAGTTTGGATACACGTCCCTCTTTTGCTAAAAGTAGTTGTAAGATACTGACATCCTCTGCTTTTACCCATTTATAACTTTCCATCCAAGTTTCATTTTCAGCAACAGAGATAAGATCTTTTTCAGCAAATACACTGATATTTTCACTTTTTAAGAAACGCACTGAGCCGTATTCAACCTGCAGATACTGCAGTGAATGGTTGTAAGCACTTTTATTAAATGAAAGACGGAAATACCCCTGATAAGCACTAGCGCTAGTAACCGGCTGATTTTTGGCTAACTGTGTCTGCAGCAGCTCAAACCAGGTCTGATAGCTGTTTTCAATATTATAATTTGGCGTGTCCGCCTGATAAGCAAGCAGCAAAGCCACTGCGTGTTTACAGTTCCAACCAACAGGACAGCTGCAGGTACTGTGGATAATAAATCCACCTTTATTGGATTTTTTAATTGATGCGCTGGTTTGGTAAGGCGTTTCTGATGTCCCTTTAACACTGCCGCTGAGTTTATTTTCATGGTCATCATATTCACAAGATAAAACGCGGCTTTCTTTAAAATAACGCGTTCCACGGTCAATAATATTACGACCGAAACTAGTAAAAATATCTTGCTGAGTAATCTTAGGCATCTGTGCAACCAACTATAAAAACGGATCGTTAATGATAGAGAGGTCGACCCAATAAAGAAAGAATAATTCTGAAAATCTCGAAGAAATTAAGAATATTTTTGTCCTGCTAAAAAAAAAGGAGCATAAGCTCCCAATTTATTCACCAATAACTTGCAGCTTTATTAAAGGTTAGGTCCTAACCAACGCTGCGCGGTTACTAAGTCCCAGCCTTTCCGCTGAGCATAGTCTGCAACCTGATCCGGCTGGATTTTTGCGACGGCAAAATAGCGGCTTTCAGGATGGGAGAATATCCAACCCGAAACGGCAGCCCCCGGAGACATCGCATAACTTGATGTTAACTGCATACCGATCTGCTGTTCAACATCCATTAACTCCCAGATAACTTGTTTTTCTGTATGTTCCGGGCATGCAGGGTAACCAGGTGCAGGGCGAATACCCTGATATTTTTCACGAATCAGATCATCATTAGCTAATATTTCATTCGCGGCAAAGCCCCAGTACTCTTTGCGAGTCTGTTGATGCAGATATTCAGCAAAAGCTTCCGCTAAGCGATCACATACCGCCTGTACTAAAATCGCATTATAATCGTCATTATCTGCTTTATAGCGGTTAGCAACCTCTTTTTCACCAATGCCGCCGGTCACGGCAAAAGCGCCAATATAATCGGCAATGCCTGACGATTTCGGCGCAATATAATCAGCTAAACAATGATTTACAAACGGCGCTTTTTTCTCAGTTTGCTGGCGCAGCTGATGGCTCACCTGCAGGATTTCATTACGAGATTCGTCTGTATAAATTTCGATATCATCAGCGACACTATTAGCAGGAAAAATCCCCACAATACCGCTCGCAGATATTTCACCACCAGTCTCCACTGTATCAAGCATCTTAAGTGCATCGTTAAATAAACGCGTTGCCTCTTCGCCAACAACCTCATCTTTTAGAATACGTGGATATTTTCCAGCGAGCCCCCATGTCATAAAGAAAGGGGTCCAGTCAATATACTCTCGCAGTACACTAATCGGCATCTTTTTAACCACCTGCACACCAAGCTGCTTTGGCACTGGCGGCTGATAATTGGCCCAGTCTATTTTAGCGGCATTATCACGCGCACGCTGCAGTGAAATAGGCGCACTACGCGGACGTTTATTGGCATGCTGCTCACGTACCCGCTGATAATCTTGATCAAGCTTATCAACAAATTCTGGTTTGTGCTTTGGATTTAATAATTTCTGACAAACACCCACTGCACGTGACGCATTGGAAACATACACCACGGGATGATCGTAATTCTGTTCGATTTTAACTGCTGTATGCGCTTTAGAGGTCGTTGCGCCGCCAATTAACAGTGGTAAATCCAGTCCTTGACGCTGCATCTCTTTGGCGACATAAACCATCTCATCTAAAGAGGGGGTGATAAGACCTGATAAACCGATAATATCGGCATTTTCTGCAATTGCTGTTTTAATAATTTTATCAGTCGGAACCATTACGCCAAGATCGATAATTTCGTAGTTATTACACTGCAGAATAACCCCGACAATGTTTTTACCAATATCGTGTACATCACCTTTAACCGTTGCCATCACGATTTTGCCGTTGGTCGCGCCAACCGCTTTAGTTGCTTCAATGTAGGGATTGAGATAAGCCACCGCTTGTTTCATTACACGCGCAGACTTAACCACTTGCGGTAAAAACATTTTCCCTTCACCAAATAGATCGCCAACGATATTCATACCATCCATTAACGGCCCTTCAATCACCTCAATTGGCATATCAGCATTGATACGGGCCTGCTCTGTATCTTCTTCAATAAACTCAGTAATACCTTTCACTAAGGCATGGGCAATACGTTCATTAACAGGTAAGTTGCGCCACTCTAACGCTTTACCATCATCGACTTTTTCAGTGCCTGAATCGCGGTATTTTTCTGCTATATCGAGTAAAGCATCCGTTGCATCCGGGCTGGTATTGAGAACAACTGCTTCAACGGCATCTTTCAGCTCTTTGGGAATATCATCGTAAATAGCCAATTGCGCCGCATTGACAATGCCCATATCCATACCGTTTTGGAAACAGTAATAGAGGAACACTGCATGAATAGCTTCACGCACCGGATTATTACCACGGAAAGAGAAAGAAACATTCGATACACCACCGGAAATCATCGCATGTGGCAGGTTATCCTTAATATCTTTAACTGCCTCAATAAAATCAACTGCATAGTTATTATGCTCCTCAATACCGGTTGCCACAGCAAAAATATTCGGATCAAAAATAATATCTTCCGGCGGGAAACCAACTTGATTCACTAAAATATCGTAGGAACGCTGACAAATTTCAAATTTACGCTCGCGGGTATCGGCTTGGCCCTTTTCATCAAAGGCCATCACAATTACCGCAAAACCATAACGACGGATTAATTTAGCTTGTTCAATAAACTTATCAACACCCTCTTTCATGCTGATTGAGTTAACAATACCTTTACCTTGCACACACTTAAGACCCTCTTCTAAAATTTCCCATTTAGAAGAATCGACCATAATTGGCACTTTTGAAATATCCGGTTCAGAGGCACATAAATTCAGGAAACGTTTCATCGCATATAATGAATCAAGCATAGCTTCATCCATATTGATATCGATAATATCTGCGCCCGCTTCAACCTGATGACGCGCAACCTCTAACGCTTCATCATATAACTCATCTTTAATTAAACGTTTAAAACGTGCCGAACCTGTTACATTAGTACGTTCACCAACATTCTGGAATAATGAATCTTTCCTAATGGTTAGTGCCTCTAATCCACTTAAACGACAGGCAACTTCAATCTCAGGTAATTCGCGCGGTTTTACACCAGCCACCGCATCAGCCATCGCGCGAATATGTTCCGGCGTAGTACCACAACAACCGCCGACTAGATTTAAGAAACCACTTTCAGCCCACTCTTTAATATGTGCAGCCATCTCATCAGCTTCTAAATCGTATTCACCAAAGGCATTAGGCAAACCCGCATTCGGGTGCGCTGAAACAAAGGTCTCTGAAATACGTGACATCTCCTGTACATATTGACGCAGTTCATCCGGGCCAAGCGCACAGTTCAGACCGAATGAGATAGGCTCAATATGACGTAATGAGTTGTAAAAGGCTTCTGTTGTTTGCCCGGAAAGCGTTCGCCCAGATGCATCGGTTATCGTACCTGAAACCATTACCGGCAACTTATAACCAAGCTCTTCAAAGACGCCACTCACCGCAAAAGCAGCAGCTTTAGCATTTAGTGTATCAAAAACAGTTTCGATTAAGATCAGATCACATCCACCTTCAATTAATGCATGGGTTGATTCATTGTATGCTGCAACTAATTCATCGAAACTGACATTACGAAACGCAGGATCATTTACATCTGGAGAGATTGAACAGGTACGGTTTGTCGGGCCTAAAACTCCTGCAACAAAACGGGGACGATCGGGTGTCTCTGCCGTTTTCTGATCGGCAACTTGGCGAGCAATGCGTGCGGCTTCACGATTGATCTCCGCTGATAGCGATTCCATCTCATAATCTGCCATCGCAATTGTGGTGGCGTTAAAGGTATTGGTCTCAAGAATATCTGCACCGGCATCCAGGTATTGGCGATGGATATCAGCAATCACTTTTGGCTGGGTTAAAACCAGCAAATCATTATTACCCTTTACATCACATGACCAATCAGAAAAGCGTTCGCCACGATAGTCCTCTTCTTCAAATTTATAAGCTTGGATCATGGTGCCCATGCCACCATCAATAAGGAGAATATGCTTTTCTAATTGCGCTTTAATAACTGCGCTACGATCGTCAACTGACATAGAGTTCCCTGCTGTTTCTACTGATAAGTATTTGTACATATATTAACATAAAAGCAATACTGAATTACGCCAGAAAAGCCGCCGTTGATTGAAATATTTTGTTATAAATAATGAATAAATTGATAGTTGAAGATTAGAAGAGATATGTTAGGCATAAAAAAAGCGAACTAGGAACAGCTCGCTTTTGTCTTAAAAGAACATTGTAATGTCATCACAGTAAACAGCATTTATAGCTTTTTTGCTTTGTTGATCTTTCGCCATCCTTCTGCGTTTGTACTCCTTTAACCTAAATAAACATAAACGAATACAAAATACGTGTTTATCCATGAAACAGATTTAAAACACAAAGATCAATAACAACTCGATACTCACAATAAAACTAAAACATATTTACCTTATGATCGACTATCACGTTACAAAAAACGACAAATAAAGGGCCAATTCAGTTGGCGGTGAGTTGCTTAGAATCGCATACTCCTAAAATTTATTCTCGTTTTTAACAAACAGATATGAAGTAATAATATTTATTCCCTCCATGTTAGTGACAAAATCTACAACCAGCGTTTTATTTCTACTTTTTTATGTTCTACTTTCTTTCTACTTGTAAAAAGTCCGAAATAAAAAGATCTTTCCCGAGTGCCCGCTGGGCTATGAGTTACAATAAGCAACTCCTAGTTGGGTCTTGATCTTACTAAAAACCGATATGAAGTAATAACTTCTCCTCCATGCTGTTTTTAAGATTATCAACAAATAACTCACACTGACAAAATTACTATTTAGTAGATGAAGCTACTTACCTGTCTCGCTTCCTAACTTGTCAATTGCCTTATCTAAACTGGCTTGTAATCATTCGTTGCGCCAGATACTAACTAATTTCCCTCCAACTCATTAACTATATTAAGTGTAGATCCGATTAGCTACATTGCCACCTCTATCAAACGTTTTTAACGCGATTTTCTAACTCCGTCACACTTTTATTTGAAGGTTATTTTAGCTCTGATAAATCATATGGTGTCACTTGGTAAACACAGTAATTTAACCAGTTGCTATACAGCAAGTTGCCGTGACTACGCCAAGTTGCACGTGGCATTTCGTTTTCATCATCATTCGGGTAATAATTAACCGGCAAAGTCGGCTCTAACCCCTCGTCAAGATCGCGCAGGTACTCATTATTTAGCGTATTTGCATCATACTCCGGATGCCCTGTAACAAATACCTGACGGCAATCAGGGCTAGCAGCCAGATAAATACCGGCATCAGGTGCATCAGCAAAAATAGTTAAATCACTATTTTCTAATATGTATTGTGAATCAAACTCAGCAAAACGTGACAATGGCGCCCAAAATTGATCATCAAACCCACGTACTAACGGGTGGTGGTGATTATAGGTCGTATGCTGATAAATCCCCAAAAGTTTACATTCACGCGTCACTTTATCGAGATCGTATAAATATTTAAAAGCAGCCTGTGCCGCCCAACATAAAAACAGCGTAGAGGTAACATTATGACGAGACCACTCTACGATTTCAGTAAATTTATCCCAGTAATAAACATCTTCAAAAGGAATTGTACCCAATGGCGCCCCGGTGATAATAAAACCATCCCATTTTTGATCTTTAACACGTTCGAAATCGCCATAAAACTTATCTAAGTGCTCTTGCGGGGTATTTCGAGAAGCACGTGCATCTACGCGTAATAATTCAACATCAACCTGCAGCGGTGTATTAGAAAGCAAACGCATTAATTGCGTTTCTGTTTCAATTTTTTTAGGCATTAAATTCAAAATTAATACACGCAGAGGTCGAATATGTTGATGACTGGCGCGTGATTCAGACATAGTAAAAATATTTTCAGACTTTAAAATGCCGGCAGCAGGCAGATCATCAGGGATACGAATAGGCATAACAAAACTCCATATTAAATATTTCATTCATTTAGACATCTAGAAGTCTAACCTAAATTCAGCAAGACAACAAAACTTTCGATTAGATGCTAATATCAATGAAATTTTTTATTAATGGATTGAAAATGTTTAATATTATTCAAGCGGATTTAACACAAGCTGAACATGCGCAGGCTTACCTGAAATTAATGTCAGATTACGCATGTGATCCTATGGGCGGGGGTGAAGATATTTCTGATTTTGCCAAACAGAATCTTGTTGAGGCTTTATTAAAACGTAATGATGTTTTTATCGTTATAGTTTTTGCAGATAAACAACCCGTTGCACTTCTAACGGCTATAGAAGGATTTTCAACATTTGCCTGTAAACCTTTATTAAATATTCATGATGTTATGGTATCTAAAGAGTTTCGTGGTCAGGGATTAACAAGTTTATTGTTTGCAGAAATTGAAAAGATTGCGCTATCCAGAGATTGCTGCAAAATCACCCTGGAAGTATTAGAAGGCAATAAGATAGCCAAAAATGCCTACCGAAAACAAGGTTTTTCCGGTTACCAGCTCGATCCTGAATTCGGCAATGCAATATTCTGGACTAAATCGTTAAAGGATTAACAGCTCTTTTTTATTAAGCTGCTTATAAATCCAGGCAAGCGTCAACCCACGGGAAAGCATAAAGGCATTCATCGCTATCCATAACGCATGATTGCCTTCTCCAGAAAAGAACAGCCAAACCGGGAAATACACCAGACAGAGCGAAAAAATCATACTATTGCGCATCTCTTTCGCACGTGTCATACCAATAAAAACACCATCAAAAACAAAACCAAGCATAGAGGTAAGCGGAATTAGAATCAGCCAGGGTAAATAGCGAGTTGCCTCAACTTGTACGCTACTGATAGATGTAATCTGGTTAATAATCCATTGCCCATAAAAATAAAATAACAGCAACTGTATAAGGCTAAAAATAAACGCCCAAAACAGCGTTACATTAATGCTCTCTTTTAATTTACTTAAACAGCGATTGCCAATATTTTTCCCCACTAAGGCTTCCACAGCATAAGCAAGACCATCCATAGAGAAAGAGATCAGCAATAAAAAGTGCATCAACACTGAATTAGCAGAAACCACATCATCACCAAGTTTTACCCCCTGCATGGTCATAAATGCATAAGTAACCTGCAGACATAAGGTGCGGATAAAAATATCGCGGTTTAATGCGATAAAAGAGTTTAGGGAATGAAGGTCAATCAGTTGCTTTAACAACCTTGTAAAGTCGCCTGTTTGATAGAAGGGCTTGATCATCTTAGAGACTGCAAATAAGCCGCAGATTAAAGCGATGTAATCAGCAGATAACGACGCCCACGCCACACCTGCAACTTGCCATTGAAAAACGACTACAAAAAGCACACTTAAGAATATATTTACTAAGTTGGTAATAATCAGCAGAAACATCGGTACTTTGGCATTTTGCATACCTAATAACCAACCAAGCAAAACCATATTAATTAACGCTGCTGGCGCACTCCAGATACGGATAGCAAAATACTGTTTGCCATATAAAAGTACCTGTTCACTGCCATCTACAAAATGAAAAACCAGTGATGAGAGCGGGTTTTGCAGCAGTAATAAAACCGCTGCCAATAGTAAAGCTATCAGGACAGATTGTAATAAAAGGCGCAAAATTTGTTGAAAATCATTAGCACCATAGGCCTGCGCAACAAGCCCTGTGGTCGACATACGTAAAAAAACCAGCCCCCAAAAAAGCAGGGTTACAACCATTGAGCCAACAGCAACACCAGCTAAATAATATGATTCAGGCAGATGACCAATCACAGCAGTATCCACTAAACCCAGTAGTGGCACACTGATATTTGAAAGCATCATAGGAAGTGCTATTGCGAAGATTTTCTGGTGCGTTGAAAAGTTCAAACAGATAGTTTTTATCATTAATATTAATTCTGAATGGGCAGCAGTTTTTCTATTTTAAATAATAATTCTGCTATTTCAAAAGGAATTGTCATGCAAGCATCAACCTGAATTGCACGTGCGGCAATTTCCTGCTCACCTAACGGTTGATCAACTAAAACAATAACGGGGGTAAATCGACTTTGAGAATGATTCTTTAACAGCTCGCTCAGAGTTAAGCCATCAATTAAGGGTAAATTTAAACTGGTGATAACAAGATCCACCTCGTTTTCAACAATAAAATCTAAAGCTGATTGACCATTAGCAACTGATTCAACCTGATACTTTTTTTGTAATAACGCAAATTCAATGGAATCTCGTAAGGAGGTTGATCCTGTGGCTAATAATATAACTTTCATAATCCCCCAAGCTTAATCAATATTGACGATAGTATAATCATTAAATACAAGGCTCATTTATTGCCAGTTTTGATAGATGTGATGAATATCTTCGACCATTAAATCCATATCCACATGGGCAATACCGTTTTCATTCACTACAGCCTGAAATGTAGCATGGTGTTCACCTTGGGGATTAATAAGCACAAGTGAAGCACTATGATCGATTAAGTAATATTGATCTAACTCCTGATCAACAATGCTGTATACCAGGCCTAAATCCTGGGCAAAAGGAAATAGTTGCTGATGTGTACTGGTTACCCCTTTAAAGTCAGGGTTAAAGTAGTTTACATATTCAGCTAAATGGTCAGCTTTATCACGGTTAGGATCAACTGAAACAAAAACGATCTGAATATTATTATATGGCGGCCTGGTTAACTCAGGGTAGATACGGTCAATATCTGCTAATGTTGTCGGACAAATATCAGGACAGTAAGTGTAACCGATAAAAAATAGTGTCCACTTATTTAATAAATCTTGGTTATCAAATTTATCATCCGTTAACATTGCAAACGAAAAGGGGGGTAAAAGCTTGCCCTTTTCCTGGAGTAATAAAGAGGGGTTACTGGAAAAAGAGCCCGTAAATTGTGTCTGTCCCAACACAAAAAACAACACAAAAAGAACACTAAAAACAACCAATAACCCTTTTTTCATTTTTTACATCCAATCTGCAGTACGAATCACGCCAACAGCAATACCTTCAATATTGAATAAATGGCTGATATTCCAAACTTTCTTAC
>NZ_CEZLMY010000044.1:21045-23519 GCF_983033635.1 Psychromonas sp.
AATACCTTCAATATTGAATAAATGGCTGATATTCCAAACTTTCTTACATCCAATCTGCAGTACGAATCGCCCCAAGAGTTATACCTTCAATATCAAATAAATGGCTGATATTCCAAACTTTCTTTACATCCAATCCGCGGTACGAATCACACCAACAGCAATACCTTCAATATTGAATAAATGGCTGATATTCCAAACTTTCTTACATCCAATCCGCTGTACGAATCACGCCAACAGCAATACCTTCAATATTGAATAAATAGCTGATATTCCAAACTTTCTTACATCCAATCCGCTGTACGAATCACGCCAACAGCAATACCTTCAATATTGAACGACTGATATTCCAAATCCACTTTAATTGGCTCAAATTGAGAGTTTTCAGCTTTCAAAATCACCTGACTGCCTTCACGGTAAAAACGTTTAACGGTTACGTCATCTTCAACACGCGCCACAACCACCTGACCGTTATTGATATCTTGAGTTTTATGCACAGCCAATAAATCACCATCCATAATACCAATATCTTTCATGCTCTCGCCCTGTACACGCAATAAAAAATCAGCACCAGGGTGAAATAATGAAGGATCGACATTATAGTGCGCTTCAATATTCTCTTGCGCTAAAATAGGCTCTCCCGCGGCTACCATACCGACTAAAGGTAACCCATCATCAACAGCTTCTTCATATTGTTTATGAGCTCCTAGAATACGAATACCACGAGATGTGCCCGATAAAATTTCAATCGCACCTTTACGTGCTAGCGCTTTAAGATGTTCTTCAGCGGCATTCGCACTACGAAAACCTAGAATTTTCGCTAATTCCACACGTGTTGGAGGCATTCCGGTTTTTTCGATGCAGTCTTTAATCACATCCAAGACTTCACTTTGACGTTTGGTTAACTCTTTCATAATTCCCCCACAAAACTGTAAATATACACAGTGTATATCTATACACGGATTTATACTAGCTACGGTAAATAATTTTTATAAAATAAAAGCAAAATATGTAAGCCGATGCTTTCATTATCCCGAGTTGAGGTTATTTATTGGTAAACAATATCCCGGTACATCAACCAGCCCGACCTTTTGGGATTAGCAGCCTCATAATGAGTTGATAAGATCATACCACCCTTATGATTCCACTTATAAATACCGCTAAACTGCAGCACTTCACCCACTTTTAAATCAACCACGGGTTTAGCTATCTCGATATTGTGTTTAATGATCAGTTTTCTGCCTGAATTTAATCGAATTAAGATTTGTTGCGCAGCATAGGGAGTACTCTGATTATCTAATATTTTTACAATTCGCCCAAGGCTAGTTACCTGCATACCACCGCGTTGCTGTTTGTAAGCAAACTCAATATGCTCAACACCATCCAGCTGTTTTTCCATTTCACTATTATGATCATTATAAAGTGCATTTAGCTCATCTTTATCATCTGAAAAACAAGCGCATAGCATAAAACAAAATGGTAACAGCAAGAGTAGCTTTTTCATTACGTTACAGCTTGCCTGTAAAGTTTACCGGTGTAGCACCCGATTGATCTTGAGTTCCAATCCACGACAATGCCTGTTTGATCGAAGGATCGAGTTTATTGCCAGCTTTAATTGAGCCTTGTAGCTGATAAACGCCCCCCTCTTTTAACAGAAGATTAAACGTACTGGTAAGTTGTTCAGACTGCTGTTGCAAATCAGCGCTCACTTGACCATTTTCACAACTCAAATCAATATTTGGCGATGCTAAATCGACATTCCCCATATCACTATTAATCTTGGCATTTTGCCAAACAATATAACCATCGAGTTGCTGACAATAAGGTAAACCTTGCGAGGCTTTTTTTATTACCAAAGAGAGATCACCACTGGCCTCAACCGGCAGTGGTAAACTGAGATAAGAAAGCAGTTCAGGCGCACTTAAATCAACAACAAAATTTTCAACAGAGATACCGGAAAAACCAAGCAGGATAAAACCTTTTCCTGACATAGCTTTACTGCCATTGTTAAATTTAAGATCTAATTTTAACTGCAAACTCGTCAATGCAAGCCAGTCAACTTTCCAGTCAACTTGCTGCAAATGGTACTTTTTTTTATAAGTTAACTGAAAGGCTTTTCCTTGCCACACTGAGCCGGAAACAGCCGCCACTTCCATCCCTGAATTTTCAGGAATAAAACGCATAACCGTGCTTACTGGTAATGTAATCAGCAGTGACAATAGATAGAACAATAGAAATAGTAAAATAAGTTTGATTTTCATAAAGGTAATTTCTTTTTATAGTATGCCAATATACCCAAACTATTTGAAAATGCAGATTCAGAGCCTAGCTCGGATGTCAGAACAAGGCACAATATGCAGAGAATGGTTATTCCCTTTTCAAATATTGTAACGCGGTGCTGGCTTTCGAGCTATGCTCCCGTTGGGCAAGGCGAGAGGCAACCATCTTCAGCGTTATAAAACCTTGATGTAGAATGC
>NZ_CEZLMY010000045.1:0-23496 GCF_983033635.1 Psychromonas sp.
GAGAACCTTTAACAATGAAAACCTCTGGGGCATTCACTGGTTCGACTCCCCTATCACCGAGCACCTTTGATTAAGCCACTTGATTCGTTGAATTAAGTGGCTTTTTTCGTTGTGACCCAGCCAATAGGTGATTAGCGCAGATTGATAGCTCATCTCCATGGTTTCAAAAATAGCTGGAGTAAAGATTAAAGATTGATCAGATACTGAGCTGTCGCTCATTCGCTCCATCTATCACCGACCACATTATAAATGCCATAAACAGTCATTCAACTAGTACAAAAGAGAATTAACTAACAATCACTGTATTACGATTAGTTTTTGCTTTATAAAGTAATTTATCCGCACGGGGGTAAATGTCACTACTTCCTAATGCATTTTCTACATCGACCACTGCACCTATAGAGATAGTGAGATAGTCATTCACATCACTTTTAGCATGTTCGATTCGTAAACCCTCAATACTGGCGCGAATATTCTCTAATAATATTTCAGCCTTCTCAATATTTACATCTGAAAAGAGCAAACCAAACTCTTCTCCGCCTAATCTAAATACGTAATCACCAGCCCGATTTAACGACTTTTTTAAAACGCCTGCAACTCTAACTAACGCATTATCTCCAGCAGCATGCCCATAGTGGTCATTAAACTTTTTAAAGAAATCTATATCAATCATTGTAAATACTAGAGGCACATCATTTCTACGAGCACGTAGAATTTCTTTCTCAATCATCTCATTATAATGGCGTCGATTATTTAACTTAGTTAAACCATCAGTAATAGAGAGAATTTCAACTTCTTTTTTATCGGTAATATCCTGCATAATGTTGGTATAGCCTATTAAATTGAAATTGGAATCAAGGTTAGGGTGTACAGTTGAATCAATCCATTGCTCTCTACCATGGCCATTGGCTAGTTTAATATCTCCTTGCCAAGCCTTTTTTGTTCCTGCTATTTTATAAATATCACTAATATTTGTAGTGCAGAATTGAGGATCTATAAAGAAATTTGATTGTTTCCCCATCATCTCTTTTTTTGTCTCATTTAAATAACGACATAATCGCTCACTAATATCTTCAATAACACCATCTAAATCCATCTTAGCTATTAATATATTCTGATCAATCAGGTACATGCGATTTGCAAGTTGATGCTGGGAAGCAACAAAACGACGCATCATATAGAGAGCAAGGAATAATGGGATAAGTACTGAAGCTAAAAGCAAACCTATTATATAGATAAAAGCTTCGGTTCTAGATTCCCTTGCATTATCTACAAAGTTTTTAGCTTTTTTATCTGCACAATGAATTAATTTATTTGTTTCATCGGTTAAGATTTTAACGTGATTAGCCCCTTTATTTATTGTAATGAAGGCCGCTTGCTTATTATCCCCTTTAACTTTAAGGTTAATCACTTCATTACGGATTATTTTCCAACTAATAAAAGCTTGATAAGCACTGTTAATATCACTTCTTGAACCTAAGTAGCGGTCAAAAACAAGTTCAAAGTTTTTTAGCACCTTAATCTCATGAGCATCAACTAAAGCGCGAGCCAAGTCGAGATCTTCTTGGTCCTCTGATAAGGCAATATCCTTCATATAACGATGCATAGAGACAATGTTTGTCTCAATATTACGAACCGAGTTACTTACTGTGTAAGGATGCTTATAAAGCAGCTCAACTTTTTGTGAAATATTATCTAAATAATAAAGCGAAAAACCAACCAATCCAATTAGAAGAAAAACAATGGGGATAAGGATGGTGCTCATATTTCGTTTTCTGAATTTCAGTACTTCAATTTTAAAATACGTTAACATCTTCTTGAAATTACTCCAGTTATAACTTTGCCGACCACTTCGACACCAATAAATCTAAGCAATTAATAACGCTAAATACTAAAGGTTGTTTGCTAATTTTTTACATTTACTTGGTGATAAAGCCCAAGCTTTTCTTTTCTCTTTTTTAAAGGCTTTAACGTAACCATTACCTATTTTTTCTCGTCCGATTTCATCTGACTTTGCTTTTAACTGCACAGCCTTAATCCGATACTTCGGTGTATCTTTCAACTTTAACGAACATACTTGATACTTAGCTGCAAATGAAGCCGCTATTTTTTCATCCAATCCGGCTTCAGCGAAATTGCTGAAACTTGCCATCATAAAAATGAGTATTGCGAAGATTATAAGCTTCACTTGTTTAAGAGGTGTTGAAGAATATTTCCATTTATGAGAGTTATCTTGCCCAACTTCAATTTTTAACATATCCATTTATTTCCTTTCAGTTTTTACAATTGCACATCAGCATGTTGAAATCTAAATGTTGTGCACACTTAATTTTCAGTAAAGGTAATATAAATGAGTAATCTATAAAGTAATGTCCGCTAGGGGACAATCGCAAGAGGTTTTTAGAAATAGTTAAGACTAAGATTGAAAAATCTGTGGAAAGAAAACCCTGTAAACGCCTTGATGAGTACGGCAACGGAAATACCCTATCATTGAAGGTTGTTATATATCAGCCACCGATGTTCGTCTGAAATATCCTTCTTTTGATATTCGCAATAAAGAGATAAAAACTGATTAGTTTGTTCTATTTTATTTCCAACAACCGCTTTTTTATTACTTTTCATCGCCCAAAATAGACAGATAATCCAAATAAACCCTGTCCAACCAAAGGCTAGATTTAGTGTTAAGATGGGAAATATTGAAGAATGTAACTTAACTGCTGCAACCATAGCGGGCAATAAGTAACTAATTGAAATTGTTACTATTAAAAAAGTAGAAAAGGGTTGATATGCCCCATGTTTCATTCCTCGTTAATAAGTGATTTATTCATTTTTATTTATAAATAATTCAATGGATAGTCGCTATATTCTAATTACAGCAACATTGCCATTTAGCCGCTACAATACTTATTAACTAGGCAGAATACTGTCCGCTAAGGGACATTTGTTGTATATTGAAAATGACGTATTTGCTATATGACTTTTCATCATGAATGTCTTTAATAAATGGAACAATTGTATGATAGCAGCCAAGGATTTTGACAAAATCAACTGGCCAGTAGACCTTTCTACTAGCTTAATTGGGCAATTAACGGCCATTGCTCAGGTAAAAAAAGACCTAACTCTCAAAGAGTTGGATGATTCTGGGATTGCTCATCAAGGCATAAGTTTTATATTACAAGGTACAGCAACAATCTGTATGCAGACCCCTCAGCTAAAAACCGTTAATAATATCGTAATGGGTAAAGGGGATTGGTTTGGAAGTTATGATATTAAAGAGGCCAGCTATACGCCATTTTTTCTTACACAGATAGACAAGCTAGAACTTATCCATTTTAAAAACACGCATCTGCAACGTATCGCTAACAATAATATTGAAATCTATAAATGGTTTCACGCCCTTTCATTTTCAGCAAAAGCAAAATGGTTACAGTCACAATTAATAATGACTGAAAACATAGTATGCAGGGTCGCCTACCTACTTCTCGAGATTATGGCACATCAAAAAAAGTTACAAGGGGAATTACCTAAGATCCAAATTTCACAACAACAAATTAGTCGCATCACAGGTATAACACGACCAAGAGTGAATGAAGCAATTAAGCAATTAGAGCGAAAGAATTTACTCTACTTAGCTCGTGGCTGTATTTATATCAATGATATTACCGGGCTTGGTAATCAACTAAATAATGTTGATCTTAGCATTAGAGATCCTCGGGAATTATTAAAAAGATAGAGAATTATAAAGGGAAACTATGCATTCATGTCCTGATGGCACCCCAAAAATTTCGGCAAACTTCTCGAATTCCACATCAAAGTGCACCAGTTTAATCACCTGAATATTTCTGCTGGTGTGTTGTAATTTACTGTTTTTCTAGGTCTGTTATTGGTTAAGTTTACAACGTTTTCCAACTCTTCGTAGGAGATTTTGAAAAATCAGTTCCTTTAGGGAAGTATCTTCTCAATAACCCATTAGCATGTTCGTTTGCACCTCTTTGCCCGGAGCTATATGGATCAGCAAAATATCCACTACCTTTTTTCCTTCAGCTAAAGCACCTTCCCAATCCCCTATACGACTACGAGTATCAACGATTAACGGTCGTTCATGAATACTTACCCTATCCTTTATTTACCTCGTAAGTCTCCATACTTCTTCTGTTTACGTCGTTTTTTTATGTCTCTTCGCTAAGTGCTTAAATAGATCTCCAGAGTTCTTATAATCTTTATAATCCACTGATAAATGTTCTCATGACTGACATGCCGAGTGGTATTATTGAGGTTATCCAATTTTAATCTTCCATAGATTACTTCTGATGCCCAGTCTTGTTTTAAATAGGTGATAACTAACGAATAAAGCGTCGTATTTATGCGCTTCTTCTGATGCTTAGTTGAGGTAAAGGCGAAGGTCATTTTTACCGGAATATCATCAATGCATATTGCATTGGAAGTTAATGCCTGTGATCCAAAATCGTAAATAGACGTTTAACCACACATTGTATTGTGGTTATGGTAGCGGTTGATGAACACGGTCAAGCCGTACGCATTGCTGAATGGATCCCTGAAGATGAAGCTGATTGTATAGAGCATCAAACCGCACGTAAACTGATGGAAATTCGTAAAAAAATAGGCGAAGAGATGCAAGTATTTGTCGAGTAATAAAGCATTTCTCCCTTAATTAGTGCAAATAACCATTATGCAATCAATAGAAAATCTTGTTTTTGCTTTGCAATAATAAAAAGCAGATTCAAGAGCCGACTCTGATAATTATTATTTTTTTAATGTCTCACTCAAATACTGAGTAAAACGAGACCATGATTTTTTATCTGCATCGGCATGATAAGCTTTTGAGCCAAATACAGTAAACGCGTGTGGTGCCCCACTGTAGGTGGTCATTTCATGACTTATATGGTTTAGCTCTAATTCTGTTGCTAGACTCGCATATTGGTTCATGGTGATATTTGTATCGGCACTACCGTGAAAAATTAACAGCTTACCTTTGGCCTGTTTATAATCTTGTCCAGGCGGCGTTTTTAATCCCCCATGAAATGTAACAAAGCCTTTTAAATCAGCACCAGAACGTGCATATTCCAGTACCGCAGCACCACCAAAACAGTAACCCATGGCGATCGCATTTCCACCATGGGCACCTTTAAGTATGGCCGTATCTAAGGCGCCAACCAGCAATGCACGCATCTTCGCTCTGTCTTTATATAATTCTCCAGTGTGTTGACGTTTATCTTTAACTTCAGTGGGCCGAACCCCTTCACCAAAAAGATCTGCCGCAAAAACGCTGTAACCTAAATCAGCTAACATGTCAGCACGCTTCACTTCATAGTCTGTTAAGCCGTCCCAATCATGGACAAGTAAAACCAATGGCGCGTCGCTTGATGGGCTGACAAAGTAACCTTGATATGCTTTCCCATTTACTTGATAAGTTACAAAGTCTCCGTCCGCACTAGCTAGTGGCAGAAACAATAATGACACCACTAATATTATTAATACCTTCATTTCTTTGCTCCTTAACGGGTATAAACATTCTTCACAGTAGTTGTGTCTGTAACGTTAGTGTCAACAAAAGCCTCTGTCAAAGTTAACAAATTACTGGAGCGGGCATTATATGGTTGGAATACAAGAGGAGAATTACTGAAAAGCCGTTTAACGATATTATAACAACCCCGCCATTCTTGATTTAGGCGAAATTATCAAAACCGATAATAAAAAGAAAATGGCTCTGCAAAGAATCAATTAAGCAGATATTTCGCTCTGATTAATTGTTCACAAGAAAGGCAAACGAATTAAACACAAAACGCCAGAAACTGTCCTTAAGCAGCGTTTTGTGTTTTTTAATTGAAACTATTGTTAAAAATTCACCGAAACAGATGCCGAACATGCAGAGCTGTCTGTTGGGCATATATGATATAAGTAGCTTCTGCCGCCTTTATTGCCAGTATTATCTGTGCAGCTATTATTGGCAATCGCGCAAGGGATGACTACTCCATCTCTATAAACAACAACGGGTTGCCCATTACCGCCCGTCCATGAAAGAGTAACTACGTGGACTCCTTTCACCTTAACCCCATCTGCAGTTAACAGCAGTGGAAGTTGGTTATCCGCGAGTGTTGTGATGGTGATATTTTGACTGCATGCAGTGGCGTTGTTTTGATCCTCCGCACACACTTTAAAATCATAGCCGGTACTCGCTGCAAGGTTATTAACCGTATATGCACTACTATTGGCGGATAAATCTGTTATATCGCTAATCCAGTTCTCCATACCTTGCAGACTGTAGAAAATGCTGTAGCGGCTTTCACCAGTGGCATCATCCCAGGTTAATGAGATCTGAGATGAAGAGACGGCTGAGCCGGCAAGGTTAGTGGGTGGCGATAAAACAATTTCACCGTTAGAGCTGATCATAATAAAGTCAACACTGATACTGTCGAGAGATGAATTGCCCTTGCTGCGATCCGTATCTCGTACCCGCAGCAATACAGTACCACTGGTTTGCGCTGCTAATTCGACTGTTCCGATAGCGCTGTTGGCAGTTAACACTGGGGTAAATGTTATACCATCATCATTTGAGTAGGAGAATTCGAAATCATCCCCTTCACTGTTATTACTGCCTTGAGCGACAACAGTCAGCACTACCTGAGCGCCAGCAGCAACAGGACCTATTTGCCAGGTATGCTCAAGTTGAGAGCGGGCATTTTTACCACGACCACTCAAAACTTCAGTAATGACTTGTGAATTATCATCTTCAAGCTGGGTATCAGTATAACTGCCGGTGGTTGTGCCGCTAGCAGTAGACTGGGCAAAGGCATAGGCTAGCGGTGAAGGTGGCAATGTCGTTGCAGAAATGCCGGACATTGCCGTGCCATCACTATTAACTGCAATGATTTGGTAATCATAACTAGTTGCCGGTTCAAGGTTGCTATCTTCATAACTGATGGTGTTAGCTGGCAGAGTCGCTATGCTATTAAAAGTCTCACCATTACTGCTACGTTTAATCTCTAAACTCGTTTCATTGCTGCCATCAATCCAGGAAAGATTAATTTGCGTACTCGAGATTACGTCTGCATACAAATTTTCCGGTGGACTGGGAGGTTGTGGCAAGGTAGTCGTCGTTGATGCGATATTACTATATCCCGAGTCACCAGCGCTGTTTTGTGCTTTTATCCGATAGTCATATGAGGTCGCGGCAATCAGACCTGAATCATTATAAGTAATGCTATTGGCGGCGAGAGTTGTAACTGTGGCCCATTGTGAAACGCTATCTTTTCTCTCTAATATAAAAGTGTCCTCATTGTTTGCATTATCGCTCCATTGCAGAGCAATATCATAATGCCCTGTTGCAGTGATCACTAAATCGCTCGGCGATGCAGGCGGTTCAAGCGGTTGCTGATTGGCATTGAAAACAAACGTCATTAACGCATTTGCACTGCTGATACTGCTTAATTCATGATTGGTAGGAAAATTACTGCCTAATTGATAGGCATCGGTATCGGGCGTGCTGCCCGGACCAATATAATCATTAAAGCCGGCACGATAGGCATCACCGCTATCACCGCGGTTGTTGCCCTTTTCCATATCATAATTACCATCGGCCTGTAATACCGCTACCCGATAGTGGTTACCATTACTCGGCCAGCCACCTTGACCCGGATATCCCTGGGTACTGTAATCGCTGCTGTCGTCGATATGCCAGACAACCAGGCCATCAGCGTTTCTCGGGATATTATCTGCCACAATATCCATATTGTTGCTGTCTTTATAGATGCGTTTACGGTTTTCAACTAACAGATATTCACCGCTAGGATATCCATCACTGATTATATAAGAGTGATTATTGTTAAGCGCTTCATTAATGAAATATGTACCCGGGGAAGAGAGAGCGGTTGGCGTGATCCAGCCCAGCTGCAGTTTGCTCCAGGGAGACATTAAGGGAGGCGGTTGCTGGCTCCCATCACCACCCCAGGAGTTTGCCATTAATCCCCAGGAGCCAATGCCGTCGCCAGCACCACTATCGGTATCATAGAGATCCGGTAGACCTAAAAAATGTCCTGTTTCATGAGCAATTACACCAATTCTGCCAATACTGCTGCCTGATCTGCCCCAAATTGCAGGGCTGATATGGTAATTATAAACCTTCACGCCTTCATCAGATGTCCAACCTCCCGATATTCCCCATTTATGTGACCAGATGCGGTCGGTATAATCAGTTCCATATGCATCATCACCACCCCATTCCGCTCCATAACCGGAATGCAGGAATGTGATAGCATCAATATAATTACCGGGATCATTATCATTGTTAAAATCATTGAAATTTACCACAGGATCGATGATTTCTAATGCCTCTTTTAAGGCCTGGTGTATTGTGCTGATCAAACCGGAATTTCCACCAGCATAATAAGCTTCTGTTCGAGGTAGCGTCGCCCAGGCAACAACTGTTGATTCAATGGTTAAAGCACCATAAGAATTATTAAGGTAAATATCCTTGAGGCTGCCTGCAGGGGCCAAATCTGCATCGCCACCTATGGCATTCATCAGCGTATCAATATCTGAGCGGGATGGCTGGATGCGGCCGGTGTGATCGCTAAAACGTATCAGTACCACTAAATTTTTCAATGTTAATGCAGGAGCGCTTACCTCGGGCTGACCTGCAGAAGCTTCGGAGTCACTTTGACCAGCTGGTCCTGCAAAAATTTTTTGTGCAAGTACAGCTGCAGATGGCCGTATTTTTCGTTGTAAACCAAAGGCTTTAGGGTTGCTTTTACCTACTTCATGGGTAGTCTTCTCGAGATGCCCATTTCCTGCACGTCGCGCGTATAAATATCGTCCACGGTTGCCATGTTCACGTAACACAGTATAACCATCTGCATCTTCCTGCCAATTGAAACGGCTGTTGCCTCGGATATAGAGCACGATAGCGGTACCATCAGGTTGTATTGTATGAACAGCATGCGGACTGGCGATATCAGCATAGCTGAAATTGCTCAGTGTAAGCAGAATAAAAAGAAGTGTAAGACAAGGTAACCTTTGTTGGATCTTATTAATAGAGAACATTTTGCACCTTCCTAGCTAATTAAAGTTGCAAGTTACGCTATTAAGTATAGTCGTCATCTGACTGTTATTTATCTAAGGGAATGCAGCTATTAGGGAAATGATCATCTGTTTATATGGAAAAAACACGCAAGTTATAGGATGTAAATGATTATCGTTTATAAAACAAACCGCTAGTTATGCTGGTTGTATTTTGCTTTAGATTTAATGTAAATAAATTTGATAAAATATGGACAATGGAATTGTATTTTGTAACTAGGAAAGTATCTGAAGCAGACATGAATTATTACTGTTTAATGTAAAACCAAAACACTTCTCTTTGCTAGAGGAAAATAAAAAAAGATAAAAGGGCTTGCCTGTAGTCGATTATTCCCCATCGCCACAGTATCTATTTCCTTATATACTCACTAGTATATGCCCTACTTTTATAAGGTTTGACTATGTTTGTCTATTGTAATTTATTACCTGGTTGGATGATAAATTATCGTTATATTCTGAAACAGAGTTCAGCAGTTAACTTAACACTCTGCTTCACTATTATTTTAACCATGCTAATTCCCGTTCCTGCAGGAGCAAATAGATATTCAATACCGGAAAATGGCTCTCGATTAATTGGCTCACAGGAATTATATGAAGTTAAACCGGGGGACTATTTCCATTCAATAGCGAAGTTTTATAATATTGGACTAATAGCGTTAATGGAATCAAATCCCGGTATTGATCCTTTTTTGCCAACCCCGGGTACTAAACTGCAAATCCCGATCCGTATGCTGCTGCCGGATGTACCATACCGGGGCATCGTCATTAATTTACCCGAGCTTAGGTTGTATTATTTTGAAAAAGGTACAAATACAGTACATGTTTTTCCAGTTGGTATCGGGAGGATCGGTCGGCTAACCCCAATAATGCGGACTACAATTATGAGCCGAATTGAAAATCCAAGCTGGACACCAAGTTCAAGGATCAGAGCTGAGTATTTGCAGAAATATGGTAGAGAGTTAGCAAGAACAGTACCTGCAGGAAAGGAGAATCCACTTGGTGATTACGCGCTACAATTAGCATTCGGCGACAATGATTATTTGATCCATGGCACCAATCAAAATTTCGGCATTGGCATGCGTGTGAGTTCCGGTTGTATTAGAATGAATCCTGAAGATATTGCCTGGCTGTTTCAACAAGTGGCTATAGGTGAGCCGGTCAGGATCATTGATCAACCTATTAAAGTGGCAACAGAGGCAAACGGTGAAAATCTACTTGAAGTTCATTCCCCATTGTCGATAAATGAAGATAAAGATGAATATAATTTAATCTGGGTTGGTGACAAAGTTAAATTTAACAATCGCGGGAAAGTTAATAATCAAAAAGTTAAAAAAGCGTTGTTATTACATCAAGGATTACCAGTTAATGTAGATCTTTAGAATTTTGCAGATGAATTGGGTTAGCAAGATATTTATGCCAACCCACTTTCCATTATTATATAAGTAACTATTTTTTGTATGAAGCAGCGATATTATCGATTCGTGCATTTGCTCGTTCCGCTTCACTAGCAGCGGCTTGGGCGCTTGCAGCAGCAGCTTGGGTATCTGCCTGCATTTTTTTATGATCAGATGCTAATCCATCAACTTTTGCAGATAATTCGCTTACTTGATTAGTCAGGCTACCAACACTCTTTTCTAACTCAGCGTTATTGGAACAGCCTCCAAGTAATGCTGTGCTTGCGATAACTCCAGCAATAAGTAATTTGTTGTTCATTGTTATACCTCTCTCAGTTAATCCGCGGGCGTAGATGTACGTTTCCCATACACATTGCTAAGTATGTCAGAGGTTTACAATTTTTCCAGCTAAGCAGGCATTTTTTTAAATCATTTTATAGATAGGATGAAATAAAAGCATAATTGTTCACATTTTCCATACAACAGACAGTAGTCCCAGAGCACCGAGATAAATCTAATGGGAGTTACGGCTTTTCAAAATAAAAAGCAAAAACAAGACCTGTCACCATGCATCCTGCTCATGCAGGTCTATTATTTGTAAATAACGCAATATTTTCAGGAAAGTACCAAGCACTATATTTCATATTGAAAGCTCTTCAAATACTTAGACAAGCTGCCTCCTGAGGTGTGTTCTGGTCTGATAAAACTGAACATTTAGAGTCGCATTAAAGGAATATAAAAGTGAAAATACATTTAACTCTGCTTTTTAGTCTGCTACTGCTCAGTGCTTGTAAGTCATCGGGTAGAGAAGAGGGTGATAACCAGTTCACTTTAGACAACGGAAGTTTGTATTTTTCTCAAAAATTTATTAGTAGTTGGGGAAATGACACAACACTGCCAGTTTGTAATGAATGCTCAAAAAATATATACACGCAATATACACCCACTGGGCCCATGTTATTCAGACAGGTTAATAATGAGAATGGTGATTTAGTCCTCCTTTATGCCACTCATGCACAACATTTTTTTGCTGTAAATACGGGTAGCAATCAATACACTGTGCGTTTACATATTGAAGACAAAAATCTGCAGTTATTAATTAACCGACAACAAATTCACCTTACACTCAATGAAAAAGTTGAATTTTCACTAGGCTCACAAAGCTATTTTATTTTATTAACAAAGCTTAATTTTATCGCCATTAAAAAAGACGGCTTAGAGCCGCAACAGACTGACTATAAAGCAAATATTATCATCTGGTTAAATCAAAAAGAGTGGCAAGGTTAAGTAGTTTATTTTGCTCTTTTGCGTTTCCAGAACAGATAAAGGGTTAATCATATGACTAACCCTTTATCTATTCACAACGAATTAAAGCGTTTCAGCTAATTGACTCAGTAGCTCTTGTTGTTTTTCTGTTAACCTTGTTGGCGTGTTAATAATAACCTCATAAATTAAATCGCCGGTAAGATCACTATTCATTGCCTTAACACCTTTCGCTTTTATGCGAAATTTTCGACCAGCCTGTGTGCCTTGCGGAATTTTAATATTGATAAAGCCATGAAAAGTCGGCACCTTCATTGTCCCGCCAAGTGCAGCTGTAGGAAAAGAAGTTGCTATCAGACAATACAAATCATTACCTTGTCGCTTAAAAACGTCATGCTCAAGCAGTTCTACTTCTACAAGCAAATCCCCTCTTGGTGCATCTAACGTTCCCGGATTACCTTTATTGGGAACGCGTACGCGTTGCCCTTGATCGATGCCGGCAGGAATAGCGACCATTAGTAATTGTGGATTATTTGGCAGTTTAATTTCTTTCTGACAACCATTAATAGCCTCTTCTAAGGTTAGCTCTACAGAATAAAGTAGATCAGATCCTTTTTCTGGTCTTGGTTGATGGCGTTGTTGCTGTTGAAACATATCACCAAAAATGTCATTAAAACCACCAGCTGAGCGATTAAAACCTGAATGTGCAGAGCGTCTGTTTTCATCAAATGCCTGATGACCAAAATCATCATATTCCTGTCTTTTTTCAACATCAGACAGGATTTCATAGGAAGATTTTACTTCTCTGAAATTTTCCTGTGCAACCGGATTATCAGGATTACGATCGGGATGGTATTTCATTGCTAATTTTTTATAAGCTTTCTTTATCTCTTTTTCAGTTGCACTTTTATTAACACCAAGCACTTCATAACAATCACGTTTTGCCATTTTTCTTTTCTCAACATTACGGTTTATATTCAAACTGTTTGCTTATATATACCCAAACCATCTCACCTAAATTCCGCACCACAATTAGCTCGGCTATATAACAAGCGCGCGGATTATAACCCAGTTACACAAGATTGCGTGTAGTGTTTTGCATTTCAAGAGTAAAAAGCCGGAATTCAAAATAATAGTATAAACGGCATACTCTATTGTTAATAGAAAAAGCCTGCATTTTGCAGGCTTTGTTTTGCACAATTAACAAAGAGTCAAACCATTAAAAGGGTTGGCCAAAATTCAGATAAAAACCATGGTTATCATCTTTACCAACAGCAAACTCAGCGCGCACCACCATCTTTTCGTCATTTAACTGGTAAAAAACTCCGGCACCAGCGGCAGGGAAAAACTGATCCTCGCTTTCAAAGCCGTCAGCATCTTTATCCCCATATAAGAAAGCAACACCAGTAAACACTGACATGCCCCATTTTTTATACAATGAGATACGCTCTTCTACTTCCAGCATAGTCATATGCGGACGAAGGTATTGACCGCGTACATAACCGCGTAATTCAACGGAAGAATAAGCTGCAGGATCAGCGTCCACTGTCCAGCGACCTTTACTGTTAATTGCGGTAACAAAACCACCAGCATGTGCTAGATAATATTGTGCCGACGCTGCATAAACATCAAAACTTGAATCACCACCAAAACTCTCACGATATGCTAAATTATGTGCTTCGATATGAAAACCAGCAGTTGGCGAGTTTTGATTATCTCTTTTGTCATAATTTACGACTAACCCCAAGGCATTTGAATGGAAACCCGCAATACCCGCCCAGTCCAGAATATCGCCTGACGACAAATCTCCTGCTGTAATTGCATAGTCCGTAGAAACCCCCTGAATACCCAAATATAAATAATCGACCACTTGGTATTGATAACGTAAACCAACCATTGCCAAGTTATCGTTGGTTTTAGCAGGCAAGCCAGTCCCTAAATAATCGTCATAATCATTTTTTATTTGCCCCCAAAATGCACCACCGGAAAGTCGATGATGATCTTCTCCAAAATAAGTTTTAGCAAAACCACCATAATAATATGAATCAGTAGAGCTATAAGTCCCCATCGTAGCAAACATTGACGCTGGAGATTTTTCGTCGAACTTATGGATATAAGCAACCAATGCCCCCACCGACGTAGCCACTTTAGGATCACTGCTAAAGGTCGGGGTAAATAACCACGGAGAGCTCTTTTCAGTAATATCTTGTTGAGCAGCGGAAGTTTCTACTTTGTCAGCAGAGATTTCTGCTGCTGGCTGTGAATCGGCTTGTTGCTGTACCGCAAAAGCAGAAAAACAGCTAGAAAAAGTTAAAAATAAAACAGGACAGGATCGTCTCGCCATTGCTAATAACATTAGAGTTCCTTCTCTTTTCGGTATTAATATATTCAATAAAGATGTAACTGTTCAGGCATCATTTATTATAGGTCAAGGTCCATTATATGCGATACCCTCACAACAATTACATTAGCAGCTGTTTCGTACTAACTTATTGTTTAAATAAGCATTCTACGCTTAAGGTAACAGGACATAGGCAGTTTGTACTAAAGCACCGGCAAATTTTACAGTTAATAACAACAAACAACAGCAGCCTGATATTTCAAATTAACGAATAAACCTTGATAGAGTCTGTAATTGATTTAAAGCGTCGGTGACATCAATGGTCGAATTAAGTTATTCTTACAACAATCATTTACTCACTACTATGACAGGCTTTATGAGCAAACTATTTATTACAAAAGATCAACTGATTACCGAACTGAGCGCATGGAACGAGGGTAAAATATCGGCCGAGCAACTTCAGAACTGGATGGTTACTTTTTACGATCCGCCGGAAGTTGAAATTGGCCCGGGCGAAACAGAATGGGTACAGGAAGCGATGAATATTATTATGAATGAATATGAACTTGCGAAAATCCCAAAATTCAAAACAGAAGGTTATGCACTGGCGATCGCCTTTCTTGACAGCTCGGAAGAGAGCTTTTATCAAAGAAGACACAGCTTTATTCATGATGGTTTTTCAGATTAAAGATTAAGTATCTAGGGGCTCTGGTTTTTTTTGCGATCAAAGCGCAAAAAGCAAAACCAGAGCCAATATTTTACTTAAGATAAGACTCCCAACTCGGTGCTAATTAAATACTGCCCTGCCATTAGCGGTGTCGAATCTGTTTCATATCCCGAGCTTAAAATGTTAAGAAATATATCTGTGATATCAGGATCAAATTGAGTACCGCTATTATTGGATAACTCCTGACGTGCAGCCAAGGCTGTAAGAGAAGTTCTATACGGGCGGTTGGTGGTCATCGCATCGTAAGCATCGGCCACAGCTATGATCCTGGATTCCAAAGGTATTTCTTTTGCGGATAAACCACACGGGTAGCCTTCCCCGTCATAGCGTTCATGATGATGACGGATAGCAGGGAGAATACTCTCAAAATTCGGGTAGTGTTTCAAAATGGCGATGCCGACATCAGGATGAGTTTTGATAAGGTCATATTCATCATTGCTCAGTCTGCCTTGTTTAAGTAAAACAGCATCTGGCATTCCGATTTTACCAATATCGTGTAATTGTGCAGCCATCATAAGCTGAGCAATCTTATTTGCACTCAACCCCATCTCTTCACCGATTAATTTCGAATAGTTCATAACGCGAATAGCGTGTTCAGCTGTATAAGAATCACGGGCGTCGATAGTACTTACAAGCGCGTTAATACTTGTATTGAACGAATCTATAAGCGCTTGTTTTTGATTCTGCAATTTTTCTTTTTTACAACTTAATCTGTTGGAAACAGATGCCAGTACACGAAGGTGCAGTATGTAGAGTATCAGTAAACCCGCGCTGAGTAGCACGACAATAGATTTAATAATATCACTCTGATGAGCTTCAATGCTATCGTAAGGGAACAAAAGAACAATTCTATAGTTTTTACGGTTGAGGAGGTTCATATAATAGGTTGTTATTTGCAGTGATTTTTTACTCAAATAGTCATCAGGATTCACTATTTCAAAGATGGAGTTCAAATTAGAAATACTTTTTTGTTGCACCCGTAATGGCATCTCCGGCGTATTCTGCCCGATATCATTTTGATAAATAAGTTTTCCGGCATCATCCCAAATATAATAATTAGATGCAGAGATATTATTCAAGTGCGATACAAGAGGAAGTAAAGCTTTATCAGCAAGGGGAACAGAAACGCGCATATTTTCTTGCTGCGACAACTCCGTTGCAGCTGCGTTAGATATTGTTAACTCAACAAGCTCAATCTTATGCTCAATGGCATGAGATAATACGTGATCAGAAATAATTTCAAAAGCACCAATTCCAACCAAAAAAAACGCTAACAGACTATGAAATGTGAATTTTGTTTTCAATCCTAAAGTGGGGATATTCATCTAATTTATTTTTCCTAAAAAAACAGGCCATGGCATAAGCCCGTCATAAATGCGCACTTTATAACAAACAAAAGACTGGGCATCAATATCTTATATTATTTAATATCATTAACTTGCTACGAAAAGTATTATACAAATAAGTTCAAAATAAAGCGATTACACTGTATTACACTTTTACTGAATAAAAGACAGACAGCCAATGTGTCGCGAGAAACTCGTAAATAAGAGTGGTCTGCGGCTGGAGATTTAAGGGGCTTACTAACTGCAGATACAAGAACAAACCTACCGTTATTTCAGGAGTAAACACCCTCTAAGAAAGTAACTAATTTATCGCTTACAAACTCAGGCTGTTCCAGATTAGAGATATGGCCGGCATCCGGTATCAGCACTAATTGACTGCCGCTAATGGCATCCTGCATCAATTGTGATTCAAATGGCGGACGCGGGGTATCCTGCATCCCCACCATGATTAAGGTCGGTAATGAGAATTTTTCAATATCATCGAATGCATCACGACGCTCAAAGACCATGCGACCAATTTGTGCCACATCAATTGCTTGTTGTCCCGCAATACTTTGCAGTCCGTTGTGGAATTTTCTTAACAGTTCAGGGTTTTCCTGTTCAACATTACCGGCAAAGAACATTGGCATAATTTGCTCAATAATAACTTCAGGCACTTTCTGCAGCTCACTAATAATGTCAAGCATTGCAATATATTTACTATGTGTAACTTCCGGCTCCAGACCAACAAAGGTATCCATCAACACTAACGATTCAACACGCTCTGCTGCCAATAGTGTCAACTCAGCCGCCCACATACCGCCAACAGACAAACCAATTAATGAAAAGGTTTCAATCTTTAGATGATCAATAAGACTTAATACATCTTTTGCATAATCCGTTAAATTACGCGTATTGCCAGGCGCCGCATCTGATTGCCCATGGCTCCATAAATCAGGAACAATACAACGATAATGCTCACTTAATACCTCTATTTGCGGCGCCCACATCTCATTATCCCATAAATAGCTGTGCCCGAAAATCAATACCGGCCCCTCACCTTTATCCAGGTAATGCATGGTTTTAGAATTGATGCTAAATGTGCTCATTGATTATTCCTTTTTATGGTTCTTATTATTTTTATGAAAAATAACAAACGGGTAAAGTCCAATATACGGACAGGCAAAGCTTTTATTAGTTCATATCTTTTCCTAGACCCACTAATGGAGTGCCGTTATCGTCATAACTCAGCTCGCACTTAATGCTCTCCTTCTGAAATTCAATATGGGTGTAACCGCCCTGTGCAAATTTCAGTGCAGCGCTAGGGGTTAACCAGTCGCCATAACCGCACACATCCACCCAGCTAACCTTCATAATTTTCATAATAGTTCCTAAGATAATTATTTTAAGAAATTATACATGCTCTTCTAAAAAGCCCTAGCAGTGATATCTAAAAACGAAACATTTGCATCAGGCCTCACGTTTTACTAGCAAAAGGCAAAAAACACACCTGCCCTGCTATTCATGCCTTTGTGAGAGCTTTACGGATAAATCCTATAATTGAGCTATCTGTTTATTGATAAAGTATGCCAATTTACGAATACCATCTTCTCGGGCATTCGTATCTTGCTCACTAAAGTTAAGTCGCATGCAGTGACGGTATTTACCCGTTGCTGAAAATAACGTACCGGCGGCAATATTCACGCCCCCCTCACGACTTTGTTGCGCAAGCTTTACGACATCCACCTGTTTTGGTAACTCCACCCAAAGAATGTATCCTCCCTTTGGAAAGCTAACACAAGTTTGTTCGGGGAAATGTTTATTAATCGCTTTAATAAGATGGTCTCTACCTTGTTTGTATAACATGCGTAAGCGTCGAACGTGCCTGCTATAACCGCCAGATTTAATAAAATCAGCAATTGCTAACTGTGGCAATGTCGGGCACATAGAACTGCTTACATATTTAATATGTGTCACTTTGTCGCGGTAGCGCCCAGGTGCAATCCAGCCAATACGTAAACCCGGTGCAATACTTTTAGAAAAGGCAGAACAAAGCATAACTCTGCCATCTTCATCAAATGATTTGATGGTTCTTGGACGCGGATATTGGTATGAGATATCACCATAAATATCATCTTCGATAATGGTAATATCATAACTTTGCGCCAGTTGATAAAGACGCTTTTTATGATCTTCCGGCATGGTATAACCCATAGGGTTATTACAGGTAGGCGTTAACAAAATAGCTTTAATTGGCCACTGATCTAATGCCAGTTCCAGAGCCTCTAAACTTAAGCCTGTTTCAGGATGTGTTGGAATCTCCATCGCTTTTAAGTTAGACGCTTTAATCGCCTGCATCGAACCGTAAAAACTTGGTGATTCAATCGCCACAATATCACCCGGCTCTGTCACCGCGCGCAAACAAACCGAAAGTGCTTCCTGGCAACCCGAGGTGATAACCAGATCATCAGGATGTAAATGGCATCCAGAGGCTAATGCTAAATTTGCAACTTGCTCGCGCAACTGCAGCGCCCCTTTTATATCACCATAGGGTAAGCTAACTGCTGCATTGTGCCGGGTCAAATCAGATATTTTCTTAAGCAGAGGTTTGAGGGAGGGTGTATCCATAGTTGGCATCGCATGCTGCAATTGTATCGTGCCCTCAACATCTTTACTGAGCAGCAGATAAAGCACCTCTTCCCATTGCGATACTTCCAGCGGCCTTTGCGGTGGACGAGATGTTTCAGGCAATTTGTAAACGGGTGTATTAGGCGTCGCAAAATACCCGGATTTAGCCCTTGCTTCCACCAGGTTATCCATTTCTAAGTGCCGATAAGCTTCCTGAACAGTTGAGATACTGACCTTATGTTGAGCTGAAAGCTGACGTACTGAAGGCAGCTTATCCCCGGCTTGGAATAAACCTTGTTGAATATCTTCCCTTAAGCTGTCAGCTAATTTTTCGTACAGTTTCATATAACTCTCAGACAATCTGTGGGTGAAGTTTAAAACTATAATAGCTAAAAATTGCTCCCTTCTTCCATACAGATGATCACAAAAAAAGCCATACAGGCTGTTTTAACCCTTTCTGTATGGTTTTAATAATTGATTTTTGCATCTGTATTGCATTTTGACGCTTGTCTAAAATAGCTACTCAATTAAAAGGAGATCAATATGGATAGCGCTTTATTATTAGCAATCACGCTTTTTGCTTTTGTTATGTCGGTGACACCCGGGCCCAATAATATGATGTTATTGGCTTCCGGTGCACAATTTGGTTATCTGCGTACCCTGCCTCATATATTCGGGGTTATTCTCGGCGTGGCCTTATTACTTGCATCTGTACTGCTCGGATTAGGGGTGCTATTTAGACTTTATCCGGGATTATATGAACTGCTTAAAGTATTGGGTAGTAGCTATTTACTCTGGTTAGCATGGAAAATTGCAACGGCAGCAACAGATGAAACGGCTTTTAATCAGCAAGCAGAGCCATCCGGCAATGCGCCGATGAAATTGTTGCCGGCGTCATTATTTCAATTTATCAATCCCAAGGCTTGGGCGATGACGATTGGCAGTGTCAGTACATTTACACTGGCGGGAGAACGTTATATTGAATCAGGTTTGTGGATTATGGGCACGTTTGCCATTATGGGTTTTATCGCCATTAGCTTATGGACCTGTTTAGGTGTTGCGATAGGTCAGTTACTGACAACACAACTGCGAAAACGTAATTTTAATTGGCTGATGGGCGCCATGACAGCGGCTACATTAATCTTTATTTTATCCGATTAAAATTTGATAAATAGCAGATATAGCTTGCTTAGCTAGGTGGTTCAGCTCTTACATTTATAACCAAAACGCAAAAAACAGAGCTGTTCCACTACTTTCAAGGCAGTAATGCTCTGCCGTTGCATTTGCTGCATATAACATAAAATTACAATGCATCACCTAAAATGGCTTTAACAAAAACAACACCTGCAGCGGCACTCTTGTGGTGTTAACATATGGGTATTATTAGGAGATAAAATGAATAACAAAGCAAAAATATTAGCCCAGGATCTGCTTACTTTTATAGACGAGAGTCCCGTATCATACTTTGCAGCTGCAAATATTGTAAAAGAGTTAGAAAACAGTGGCTACCGCAGCCTTAATGAAGGTGATAAGTGGAAGCTTGAGCTTGGCCATAAGTATTATCTGCAAAGAAACAGCAGCGCTGTTATCGCCTTTCAGCTAGGCAGTAAAAATCCCTGGGAAAGCGGATTTAATATTGTCGGCGCACATACTGATAGCCCGCATCTGAAACTTAAAAACGAGTCTCTCACTAAATCTGCCGGATGCTTAAAAGTAAGCGTTGAAACCTATGGTGGCGGTATTAACAGTACCTGGCTTGATAGAGATTTATCTTTAGCCGGCAGGATCTCCATTAACAGCGCAAACGGTGTAGAAAGCCGTTTAGTTGACTTTAAAAGAGCCGTCGGCTCAATACCAAACCTTGCCATTCACTTAAACAGAGAAACCAACTCAGGTTTTGAATACAACAAACAGACCCATCTGCCAGTTATTCTTTTTGGCAGTGATAAAGAGATAGACGAAAAATCTTATTTAAAAGAGCTGGTCGCAACAGAAGTCGGTATTGAAGCTGAATCTATTCTGGAAATGGATCTGTTTTTCTATGATACGCAGAAAGGCGCAATCATTGGCTTAGACCAGAATATTGTCGCAGTAGGCCGTTTAGATAACCTTGCCATGTGCCACTGTATTTACAAAGGACTGCTCTCAACAGATAATCCGCTACAAACCAATATTGGTGCATTTTTTGATAATGAAGAGATTGGTAGCCGCACCATGATGGGTGCCGATTCAAACTACTTAAGCGCATTATTAGACAGAATTATCTTCTCGCTAGGCGGCAACTTAGAAGATGGCTTAAGAGCAAAGCATCACAGTTTCTTAATCAGTGCCGATGGCGCGCACGCCCTTCATCCAAATTTCAGCGAAAAACATGATAAATACTATGCGCCACTGGTAAATAAAGGGCCGGTTATTAAACTAAGTGCCAACTTTAAATATGCTACAACAGCGACAAGTGCCGGCGAGTTTATCAACTTATGTAAGAAAGCGGATGTGCCCTACCAGAAAATGGCCAACCGCTCCGATCTGCCGTCGGGCAGTACAATCGGACCGACATCTTCAGCATCGCTCGGCATAAATACCATTGATGTCGGCAACCCGATGTTTGCAATGCATAGTATTCGAGAAAGTCAGGGTACGTTAGATCACTATTACATGACCAAAGTAATTACAGAGTTCTATAAGTAACGCTCAAGGGACAGCGCACGCTGCATTTACCGTTTCAAATTACGGTGAGTTACGTTTGGCTGTCCGTTTTACTTGTTTACCTATTCAAGACACCGCACCTTAATATCAGAATTCAACTTTATTTCTGCCTTTCTCTTTGGCAAGGTACAAATTTTCATCCGCACGAGAAAACAGGATCTCATCAGACAAGCCGCAATGCAGATAATTTGCCACACCGAAGCTGCAGCTTAGATCTTTAGATAGAAAAAATGCATCATTCATATCAATTGCAGGATCATCGCTGTTAATTACAGACTTTGATAAATCATACGCGGTAACTTGATTTAACCCGTAATGTCCAATATGTAATCTATCCTCAATAGTTTCCCTGATTCTTTCCGCAACCGAGACAGCATCAGCTAGATTAGTTTCAGGAAGTAAAATTAAAAATTCTTCTCCGCCATATCGATAGCCATAATCAGACGCCCTTAAACTTTCTAAAGCAAGTCTGCCAAATAAATCTAAAGTATCATCACCGACAGAGTGCCCAAAAGAATCATTAACATCTTTAAATTTATCCAAATCACACATAATTAAAGAAAAATCAGAAATTGATTCCAGATAAACATCACTTTCTAAACTGCTTAACTTCCTTTTCAAAAATTCTTTTTTTCTTAATCCGGTTAAAGGATCTAAGGATAACTCATTAATTTCATTTAGATTTTTAGCAGCCAAATCAAACCGGCCATCACACAAATGTTGATTGTGAGAATCAACAAAACCATAATTCATAATATCGCGATAAAAAATATCACATTGCTGTTCAATAGAGTTTCTGTCTAAGTCTTTACAATCAGGTGATTTTACAAAATTAAGTAAATTAAAAAAATCATGCCCAAACCTAAACCCTCTGTCTATTTCAATCTTAAATCCTTGATGATTTAGAACTTCCATATATCTCCTCGCTTTTCCCCTTCTCTTTTACAGCGACGATGCAAAAGAGAAGTCAGCTATCTGTCAGGCTAATCTTTGTTGAGCAGGCAATTGTACCAGTCTCTGCTCCAGCACTTTCAGAAGAACGCCGTAAGCCGGTAGAAAGAGGCCTAAACTCACAACCAGTTTAAAACCATAATCGACACTGGCAATTTCCGGCCAGTGTTCAGCCATAAAGGGATCCCCTGACGCATAAAACGCTAATCCAAAGAAGACGATGGTATCAACTAAATTTCCGATAAGTGTTGAAGCGGCAGGAGCAACCCACCAAGATCGTGTGCGCCTTAGTTTAGAAAAGACTGTGATATCCATCAGTTGCCCAAGCAGGTAAGCTGCGAAGCTCGCAAAGGCAATGCGGAAAACAAAATTATTAAATTCTGCTAGTGCAGTTAAACCTTGGAAGCCGCCTTGATGAAAGATAACACCCATCACGTAAGAGATTAGCAGCGCAGGAAACATCGCTTTAACAACAATTCGCCTTGCAGCACGCTGACCGAATATTCTGACGGTGAGATCGGTAGCAAGATAAACGAATGGGAAGCTAAAAGCCCCCCAAGTGGTATGAAAACCGAAGATTTGGAAAGGTAGTTGAACCAGATAATTACTGGCGCAGATGATTACTATATGCAAGCCCACCAGCACCAGTAATGCACGGCGGCTTTGCTCTGTTGTTAACGTTAACATATTGTGACCTTTTTAATTTCAAATTAATTTGTGCGGGGTGAGGGAACCCGCTAATAAAAGTTTGTTATCGACATTACAATTGTCGCGAAAATAGATCGCAATATTGCAGCCCCTGCCGGGGCGGGACATTATAAAGAAGTTTTAAATCGTCGCAAGGAGAAACTCACAGCAAAAATAAAGAGAAAAAATCATAATGTAATAGACAACAAACCGAGCATATAAGGTGCCTTGTAATAAACAACTCATAAACTTCCCACTAAATTGCTGCGAATAACACAACAACAGTAGGAAAAATGTAAAAGGAAAAACAAAACACGACCCCGCCATTATTTTAAAAATGTGATTGACATCACATTTTCACATCGGTAGCCTGTCTCT
>NZ_CEZLMY010000046.1:0-23428 GCF_983033635.1 Psychromonas sp.
TTACTAAAGAGGGTGAAAAAATGGTTTATAACCAATACAACTATCCGGAGAAATAAAATTAATTATTCGCAAACAGAATATAATTAATGATTATATTCTGTTTGTTTACTTATAAATAAAGCGTCTGTCGCGTTTTGATTAAAGATTAAAGATTAAAGATTAAAAATTATATTCAATACCGGCCATCAATTCAGTTTGTACATAGATTTCACCACTTACAGTAACCAGACACTGTCCATCACCACAAAAAAGAGTGCTATTTGAGTTCAATACAGTGCCGTAAACTCGAAGATCGCCACGCAGTGCCCACTGTTGGTTTAATTCGTAGCGCAGGCCCCCGGTAATATTTCCTGAGAAGGCGATCTCATTATCATAGCGGCTATTATCAGGCGTGAAAAATGTGGCACCGATACCTAAACCGAGACTGGTTGAAAATGGACTGTCATCTACAAATAAAACACGTCCGCCAAACTGTATGTAACTGAAATAGATATCTGTTGAAACGTTTTTTTCACCATCCATTTTTAAATTTTGTTTGGAATTGGAAAATAACAGTTCCCCCTCTTTGTTACGTTCGTAACGCCATGATACAGCTAATGCCTGGGCTAAGTTATCACTTACTTTTACTGTTTGCCCTGTTTCTGAGTCTTTTAAATTTTCACTTGTTCGCCCACCAAGAAAGGCACTCACAGTAACATAGTCGTCGACGGAGATTGATGTGGCAAAACTAGCAAGAGGCAGTGTAGACAAAACAATAAGTGGAATTAATTTTGTAAGTTTATTCATTTCATCACCCGTAAGTTTATTTAATAAAGTTGCTGGTACTTAGTAAACAGAGTAGTAGAAATAAATCTTGATTACGATATTTAAAATGTAAATGTTAGCCTGAATTAGCAAATTTATTTTTTATTACGACGTTGCCACTTTTTAGTTATGGTAAAACGCCAAAAAGCACGGAATAGGGCATATCCTAAAATTGAACTTGTGATACCAATAATAAAGCAGCCTAACAGTAGCGCAGGCGCAATGGTTTCCAGTATTTGACCTAGCCATGTAAACGACAGTTCAAAATTAAACTCAACAACCGGTTCTTGTAAGATAAATGCCCCGAAACGATATGCGCCATAGAATAATGGCGGCATAGTGATCGGGTTAGAGATCCAGACTAAAGCGACAGAGAGGGGAAGGTTTACAGTAAAGATCATGGCTATAACTGCTGCCAATAGCATTTGAAACGGGATCGGCATCCAGGCACAAAATAAACCCACGGCCACAGCACCAGCTGCACTACGGCGGTTTAAATGCCATAAATTGGGGTTATGTAAAGCTTCGCCAAAGTGTTTAAGGTGAGGGTGTGCTTTTAATGTTTCTGGATTTGGCGAAAAACGCTTAATAAATTTTTTTGGCATATAATTAGGATTTATTGTTAATGAATTCGGATAATAATGCGCATAGTTTTGTGGCTAGCAATTGCTGTTTTTGTATCAAGCCTATTTTGGCCGCAGCTATTAAATGATAAAAGCATTATTTACTGTCTGGTTATGTTTTTTGTTTTATTAACCCTGCCACGTTTACGTATTTTAGCAGTAATTCCGCTTAGCGCTGTTTATTTTACATTTTATGCGCACTTAACATTGACTGGAAGTTTACCCATATCTCAGTTAAATATTGCGCTGCCTTTCTCTAACTCTACTTCTTTACAAGCGCTTGTTGACGGGCAAGACCATAACATAATAGTGCAAGTTAATTCATTAATAAGTAATAAAAATAAAGGTTATTTTACGGCTAAATTAATTGAACTTGATGGTCATCACTTAAATTATTCTCCACAGTTAGAGATGCGTTGGTATAAGCCGACATTAGATGTCCAGGCGGGAGAAAGACACCGTTTTAGAGTTCGTTTTAAACCAGTTTATGGACCAAGGGGGTTATACCAGCCGGATTCGATGGTCAAAAATGGCGTTTTTCTCAGCATATCGCTTATCAGGCAAGAATTAAAGCGCATCTGTCACTGCAATCAGGCAAACTTTCTTTTCGCGCTTATTTATATCAGAAAGTTAAAACGCTATCAGATTCTTTAAATAACCAAGGCATTATTTTAGCACTCTCTTTTGCCGATAAAACATTAATTAGTCTGCAAAAAAAAGAGCAGATCAAAAAGCTTACTATTTCACATCTGTTTGCTATTTCGGGTTTACATATTGGTTTGCTTTTTTCCTTTGTTTATCTGTTGTTACATCTATTGGTGAGTCGTTTTTTTGCGCAACGCTATCTAGGTTGGATCTCTTGGCGTTTGGTTAATTTTACCGCCTTGGCCGGGGCGCTGTTTTATGCCTACCTTGCTGGCTTTTCGCTACCTACGCAACGCGCATTTTTAATGTTGTTATTTGCAGTGTTAGTTTTATCTATGAAACGAAAATGTGCTCTATTTGATCTACTGAGCGTAACCCTGTTTGTTATTTTATTGTGGGATCCATTATCTGTATTGAGTTTAAGTTTATGGTTATCTTTTGCCGCTGTTTCTATTATCTTAATTGTTTTATGGCGTTTTCCGAGTGTTACGCAACTGCAAAAACAGGGGGAAATAGATAGCCGGTTTTTTGTTATCAGGCGCTATTTGAAATTCCTGTTTTTAATTCAATTATCCTTAACTTTATTAATGATGCCGATCCAGTTGGTAAGCTTTTCCGCATTTAGTTTGTTATCACCCTTTATTAATTTTATTGCCGTTCCTCTTTTTTCGCTACTAATTATCCCTTTGATTTTGTTAGGTTGTTTGTTTTCACTTGTCGCAGAGCCGATTGCACTGCTGCTCTTTTCAAGTGCCGATCGGATAATCAGTTTTTTCTTTACACTCTTTGCTGGGGGCGAAGCAGCTTATCAAACCTATTCAGCTGCTTATTCAGGGCTTATTATTCTCTTAATCAGTTTGAGTGTTGTTGTATTTATTATTCATTTTCAGGCAGGTAATAATCGTAAAATCAGCTATATTTTTGCCGTTACTATGCTTAGTTTTGCTTTCCTTTCATTTTGGAAAATAAAAGATAATGATCCAGCACAATGGTTTGTTGAGGTCATGGATGTTGGCCAAGGTTCGGCGGTACTGGTTAGAAGCCAGGAGCAAACATTGCTCTATGATACAGGTCCGCGTTACCCGTCAGGTTTTAGCTCTGCCGCAAGTGAAATTGTGCCCTATTTACATTCACTTGGTATTGAGCAGTTAGATTATTTAGTTATTAGTCACAGTGATATTGACCATGCAGGTGGATTTGCGGTTATCAATGAAGCATTCAAACCTAAGCTGATTATTCTCGGCGAATCATTAGTTCAAAATAAAACCGCTAATATAAATGCACTATTATGCAAAGCGGGTGATCACTGGTCTTTGGGGGCACTGTCTGTTGATGCTTTATCACCATTTTCTTTAACTAAGAATAACAATAATAATTCCTGTGTATTACATGTAAGTGATGGCAAACATTCGTTATTGCTAACCGGGGATATTGAGAAAAAACAGGAGTTATTATTGCTTGAAAAATTGGCATTGCCACTTCAAAGTGATCTATTATTTGCTCCCCATCATGGCAGTAAGCATTCGTCGAGTGAAGATTTTATTAAAATGGTTTCTCCGCAGTGGGTAATTTTTAATGCCGGATTTATGAACCATTGGGGATTTCGACTGCTGAGGTTAAATTACGCTATAAAAATCAGGCTGTTAAAATGGTAAATAGTGGTTTAAGCGGCTTTATTCGTTTTAATATAAGAAAAGAACAAATTAAGATGCAAACATATAGAGAAGATCTTGCATCTTATTGGTATCATCATTCTTTGTCTCTCTCAACATACTAAACAACTGTGTGATTAAGTTGTTTAATTATTTAATTATTAAATTATTTGGTATATCCATGGAAAACACAGAAGATAACGGCTGGCCGGTTTTTAAACGTTTAGTCGGTTACGTACAAGATTTTAAAATAGCGCTGTTTGTAGGCATTGTTGGCATGGTGGGTTATGCCAGTGTAGATATGTTACTTATCTGGTCGCTACAACCTCTGTTAGACAATGGTTTAACGGGGCAAGATCCAACGATTTTAAAGATGATGCCCTATTTTGTGGTAATTGTGATCGCTTTTCGTGGGCTCTTTGCCTTTCTCAGCTCCTACTGCATGGCGTGGGTAGGCAACCACGTGGTGATGAAACTACAACGACAACTGTTTAGCCAACTAATGGCGTTACCGATTAGCTTTTTTGACAAAACTAATACCGGCGATCTGCTTTCTAAAATTACCTATGATGCCAGTCAAGTCTCAAATGCAGCCAGTAATGCCCTTGTTAAAATATTTCGAGAAGGCGCGCTATTAATTGGTTTAGTGGCGATGATGTTCTATCAAAGCTGGCAACTATCAATGGTGTTTTTTATTGTCGCCCCATTAGTCGGCATTGCCATCAGCATTGTAAGTAAACGTTTTCGTAAAATTGGTAAAAACCTACAAAATGCAATGGGGTTAGTAACGACTTCATCAGAGCAGATGTTAAAGGGCCACAAAGAGGTATTGATGTTTGGTGGCCAACAGGTTGAAAGGGATAAGTTTGATAGGGTGAGTAATACCGTACGCACGCAAAATATGAAGATGGCCAGCGCTAATGCGATAAGCGTACCGATCATTCAAACTATTGCCTCTTTCGCCCTTGCATTTGTGCTCTTTTTAGCGACCTTCCCAGAGATCATGGATACCCTCTCGGCGGGTAAATTTGTGGTGATTATTAGCGCGATGATGGGCTTGATGAAACCGATTAAAAATATTACCCAAGTAAATAATGAAATACAAAAGGGGATTGCAGCCAGCAAAAGTCTATTTACTATGTTAGATAAAAGCGTGGCTAAAGATGAAGGTACGCTAGAGGTCAAACGTGTTAACGGTGATATTGAACTAAACAGTGTTATTTTTACTTATCCAAGTGCAGAAAAACCAGCATTAAATAATGTCAGTTTTGACTTGAAAGCGGGACAAACCTTTGCATTAGTAGGGCGCTCTGGCTCAGGTAAATCAACCATCGCTAACCTGTTAACTCGTTTTTATGATATTGATTCAGGCGCTATAAAAATTGATGGCGTCAATATTAATGAGTACACATTAAGTTCACTGCGTGATCAGGTGGCAGTGGTTTCACAAAATGTACATCTATTTAATGATTCCATCGCCAATAATATCGCTTATGCTGCGACGGATAAATACAGTCGTGATGATATTATTAAAGCGGCTGAAACGGCGCATGCGATGGAGTTTATCAGTAGTTTTCCCGAGGGATTAGACACGGTGATAGGCGAAAATGGCGCGCTACTTTCGGGTGGACAACGTCAGCGTTTAGCGATTGCACGTGCACTGCTACGTGATGCACCGATACTGATTTTAGATGAAGCCACCTCGGCATTAGATACGGAATCTGAGCGTCATATTCAAGCCGCGCTCGATGAACTACAAAAAAATCGTACCTCGATTGTGATTGCGCACCGTCTTTCCACCATTGAACATGCTGATCAAATTTTAGTGGTTGATGGAGGCTCGGTGGTTGAATCGGGTACACATGCACAACTTTTAGAGAAAAAATCGATTTACCACACTTTAAACAAGTTACAAGCATCGGGTGAACTGTAATGAAGTTTTGGTATCAAACGCTTAAATGGTGGGCTTGGGGCTTATATCCTTTCTCCCTATTGCTATTAATTATCAGCAAAGTACGCCGTTTTTGGTTACAAAAATCAGCACTAAAAAGCAGTGAAAACCGTTTGCCTGTTATTGTAGTGGGTAATATCTCCGTCGGTGGCAATGGTAAAACGCCCTTTGTTATCTGGTTATGCGAACTGCTTATTAAAGTGGGTTATAAACCGGGTATTATCAGTCGAGGTTATGGTGGGAAAAGTGCGTCTTATCCATTATTGCTAACCAGTGAAACTGAGGGAAATGAAGCAGGGGATGAGCCTGTCATGTTGTTTAAACGCTTAGGGATACCGATTGTGGTTGATCCTAAACGTGTAAATGCGGCTAACTACCTCAGTGAACAGTGTGATGTGGACATTATTATCACCGATGATGGTCTGCAACACTATGCCTTATCTCGTGATATTGAGATTGTCGTCGTGGATGGTAAACGCCGCTTTGGTAATCAAAAATTGATGCCAATGGGTCCCTTAAGGGAGCCCTTATCTCGCCTCAAAGAGGTTGATTTTATTATTAATAATGGTGAGCAAGCGGATAATGAAGTGACCATGTGGCTTGAGCCTCAAGCTTGTAAAGCTGTCGATGGACGTAAAGCATGTTTACCGAAACTAAGTAAAGCAAATGCGTGTGCAGCCATTGGTTATCCACAACGGTTTTTTGATACCCTGCAAAAACAGAATTTTGAGATAGACAAAGCGATTGCGTTTGCTGATCACCACGCTTTTAGCAAAGATGATTTTAAACAATTTGATAATGATATACCGTTATTGATGACTGAAAAAGATGCGGTGAAATGCACCACTTTCGCACAACCGAACTGGTGGTATTTACCGATTAGTGCGCAGTTACCAGCATCCTTTGAAAAACAGTTATTAGAGAAGATTAAGGAAATAAAATGATAGACATTAAATTGCTCGATATTATCGCTTGTCCAGTATGTAAAGGTAAATTGGCTTTCAAAAAAGAAACTAATGAGCTTATCTGTAAATTTGATCATCTTGCTTATCCGGTTGTTGATGGCATTCCTGCATTATTGCAAGTTCGAGCGCGCACCATTACGGCAGACGAGGAAGTATAACTATGTCTTTTATTGTTGTTATTCCTGCTCGATATCAGTCAACCCGCTTGCCTGCTAAACCACTGCTTGAGATTATGGGAAAAACCATGATTGAACGCGTCGCAGAGCAGGCCTTAAAAAGTGGTGCATCGCGAGTGATTGTCGCAACAGATGATCAGCGTATCCTTGATGCTTTAAGTGAAATAGATAAGATTGAAGTCTGCATGACCTCAAAAACTCATGAATCAGGCACGGATCGTTTAGCTGAAGTATGCCAAAAGTATCAATTTGCAAGCGATGAGATAATCGTTAATGTGCAGGGGGATGAGCCGTTAATTCCACCTGCGGTGATCCGCCAGGTTGCCACCAATCTGCATAATAACAGCAGTGCCAGTGTGGCTACATTAAGCGCACCTGTTGAAGAATTTGCAGATGTGTTTAATGCTAATGCTGTAAAAGTGGTCACAGATAAAAACGATATGGCACTTTATTTTAGCCGCGCTACAATTCCTTGGGATCGTGATGATTTCACTGCTGAAAATCAAAGTAAGCAGTTAGTTAATAGCAGCAACTTGCAACGCCATATTGGCATTTACGCATATCGAGTCGATTTTCTGGCAGAGTATGCGCAACTGTCCGTTTCTCCACTAGAATCAATTGAAAAGCTTGAGCAGTTGCGGGTGTTATGGCATGGTTTTAAAATTCATGTGCAACAAGCCTGTGAAGTGCCTCCTGCAGGTATTGATACGTTTGATGATTTACAACGTGTTATTGATTATTTATCGAATTAGGAAAAGTAATGAAAATTAAACTGTTACTTGTGTTTTGTATGAGCTTTGTACTCATTGCATGCAGTGATCAACGACAAGCTCGACTCAACAGCAATATTCAAAGCGCAGATTATCTGGTCAATAACTTAGGTCAGAACCTAGATGCAAATGCCATTCGTAATGCGATGATCTTACGCGAATATGCGAAATTGCTGGAGCAGGATAAACCAGAGCTTAAACCGCTGCTGGGGCAATTAAGTCGTGATGCAAGTCGTGACGGGCCAATGTTTCAGGGGCTGCAAAATCGTTTAAAAACCGTTAAAGAGCAGCCTCAGCTGTTAGGTGATATTGAAGCGCAGCTTTATGAAACAGAAAACTTAATAGAAGCGTCAGATCCTAGCCTTTTCAATGACGCATTGTCCGATCCTATCAATGTTATCGCTGATATGTCCGATGGGAAATTAGCGCGTGTTAATGCCATCAGCAAACAGCAGAGTTTGCAGGCAAATGGTGCTGAAGATAATGGAGCAGGCAGTCAGTTAGTCGGTAATCCGGGTTACGGGAATTGGCAGACCAATAGCAGTGGCATGTCATTTTGGCACTGGTATGGTATGTATTCGATGTTTTCAGCAATCACTAACCCTGTACGTTATGACAGATGGTCATCACGCCGTGATTACAGTTATTACAATGATTATGGTCGCAACCGTTATACCTCACCACAACAGTCAAAATCACAAGATAATTTAGCGAAAAGAACTAAAAAGCAGTTTGCCAATAAAGGCGGCTTTAAAAGCCCGTATGCAAAATCGAAAACGGGTGCAAGTCGCATGTCCTCTTCAAGTCGACAAGCACAAAAAGCAGCTCCTTTTTCAGGTAAATCGAGTTTCTCAAAAGCAAAATCATCAAGCAGTTTCAGAAATAGTAAATCCACTACTTCTCGTGGCATAAGTCGCGGAAAATAAGGTAAAAATATGAATGAATTAATGACAACGTTAGGACACAGCAGCTCGCTTGTTGGTTATTTACTAATTGATATGGCAGTGGCGATTCTTTTATTAGGCGGGATCCGCTATACCATGGGTTTTATTGGTAAAGTTGATACCAAAGATGAACTGGCTAAAAAAGATAACTTTGCATATGGAATCAGTATGGCCGGTGGTGTGGCTGCCATGGGGATAGCACTCAGTGGCGCAATTACTGGAGAGTTAGCCGGCTCATATGCAGTTGAATTAATGGGGATGCTTATTTACGGCGTAGCAGCTTTAATCATGATTAAAGCTGGTCGCTATATCCATGATAAATTTGCACTGCCTGATTTTCATAAGCATCAGCAAATCTTACAAAGAAATACCTCTGTAGGTATCGTTGATGCGGCCTCTGTAATAGCTACCGCGATTGTGGTTCGTGCCGCTTTGATTTGGGTTGAGGGCATGGACCTCAGCACCTTTATCGCGTTAGCTTCAGCCTGGATTGTTTCACAAATTATGCTGGTGATTATTACCCGACTCTTCGAGTGGCAATACGCTCGTAATAGCGGTGTCAGCTTTCAAGCAACGTTAGAAGAAGGGCAAATTGCACTGGCAATTCGTTACTGTGGTTACCTGATTTCAACGGCGATGTCGGTAACTGCGGCGAGTTATTTTATTAGTTATGATCCACAAAACGTATGGGTTGGTATTACTCAATGGGCGGTTATGAGTGTGATATTGATGATTTCATTAACCTTATTGACTATGCTTGCAAAACTGATTGTATTGTGGGGAATTAACCGTCGGGAAGAGGTTGAAGATCAACAAAATGTCGGTATTGCAACCATTGAATTGACGACCTCATTTTCAATCGCACTATTATTAATGGCATTAATGACATAAACCCAACATTAAGAATTAATTTTTAATAAAGGTCATCACAGAGTTGATGGCCTTTTTTTTTAGCATTATACCAAATCCAATAATTTTCTATTCATTTATGTTTGTTAAAATAAATGCTAGCTTCGTTATTGATTTTGTAATTAGAACAACTAGTTACTTCAATCAATGCCTTGCTTTTATCCATTTTTCCTACGCCTAAATAGAGCATCTAATTAACGGAATTGGTATTAAAGAGAATATAGATGCACGATCCTAAAAAATTAAGACTGTTGATTGATGACAGCCTGCTGATATTGATTATGGCAACACTCGCTTGCTGCGGAATGATTTATGAGTATCTGCTTTCTCACTATTCCGCGCGAATTCTCGGCAGTGTTGAAACCGTTATTTATGCGATTATCGGTATTATGATTGTATCAATGGGCTTAGGTGCCTTTGCAGCCAAAAAAATAAAAAATGAATTTCAAGGTTTTGTTATTTTAGAGTTAATAGTGGCTTTTATTGGTTGCAGTGCGACACTTTTTATTGCCGCTGTTATCGCCTTTAATCAAACCTTACCGCAGTTAATTGCCGAAACTTATCAAATCCCGATGGATGCTTTGCCGCGAGGCGGATTCCTGGCGCAGCTCAGCTGGCTGAGCACGCAGCTGCCATACCTGTTTGCCTTTATATTAGGCTTTTTAATTGGTATGGAAATCCCGTTAATCGCACGTATTCGAGAAGCTGTTTACGGCCATCATTTGGCAAATAACGCCGGCACCATTTATGGTGCGGATTATATCGGCGCTGGTATTGGGGCTGCTATTTGGGTGTTAATAATGTTGCGCATTGAGATAAGCCAAGCGGCTGCACTTACTGCAACGCTTAATCTTATCGCCGGATTTGTATTTTTGATCCGTTTTAGAAAATATTTAAAACATCTTAAAGGCTTATTATTAGGCCATGCAGTATTAACAATATTAGTTGTGTTAGTTTTTCAATATGGCGGTTTCTGGCAAAAACAGATGCAGAATATGCTCTATCTGGACAAGGTGGTTTATCAGACACAAACGCCTTATCAAAATCTAGTATTCACTCAGCGGCATTTAGGTGGTGAAATGGAGCCTATTTATAACTTCTATATTAACGGACGGCTGCAGTTTTCCAGTTTAGATGAACAGATTTACCATGAGTTTTTAGTACACCCTGCAATGCAGGCATCTGCCCGACAAGATAATATTTTAATTATTGGCGGGGGAGATGGTTTAGCACTGCGTGAGGTTTTAAAATGGCAACCCAAAGCGGTGACCTTGATCGATCTGGATCCGAATCTAGTGGCACTGTTTAAGTCACCACAAAGCAAGTTACCAGAATATTTAGCAGATAAAATTGAGCGTTTAACAAAGAATAGTTTTAATGATCCACGTGTTAATGTGATTAATGATGATGCATTTATCGCGATTGACCGTTTATTACAGAAAAAACAGATTTTTGATGCGATTATTGTCGATTTACCCGATCCTAGCCATCCGGATTTAAACAAGCTATACAGTGTTAATTTTTATTATCGTCTAAATCACTTATTAAACGCGGATGGGACTATGGTGGTGCAGTCAACATCCCCATTTCATGCGCAGAATGCCTTTATATCAATTGCAAAAACGATGCAGCAGGCTAAATTCACACAGGTTGAACAATACCACCAAAATGTTCCATCTTTTGGGGAGTGGGGTTGGACCATAGCGACTAAAGCAGGTGCGCGTGCCAGTGAACGTTTACAAAGTAAGGGAGATTTGGCAGTTGAGACGTCTTGGTTAACTCCTCCATTACTGCAAAGTGCCTTTGTTTTTAATAAGGGATTTTATGCAGATAAAAAACATATAAAGGTTAACCACTTAGGCTCTAATCAGCTTTATCAGTATCATCAGCAAGCGTGGGAAAGGGAGACTGAGCTTTCGCCTTAATCATTTTTATCAGCTATTGATTATTTTTATAATTAAAGTATATTCGCTCCTGCAAATGGACTTGATGGATTTTTGCGCAGTTAAAGTGCGAAAATTAAGCTGTGTAGGATGCGAATTCCACTTAAGTTAAGGCTGTCTATTTATGCAAATCAATGGCTACCAACAGATCCAATCTATGGCTACTTCGACTTCAGCACCCGCAACTGAAGCTGTTAAAACAAATCCCGGCGTAGCAGCTGAACCCGGCGTACAGGTCAATATTTCTGCGCAAGCGATGCAGATTGCTCAACTTGATAACTCATCAATAAAAAATACAGAGTCTCAGATTCAAGCTGTTCCTTTGCCGGAGCAACCAGATACCCCGTTAACGGGTGAGAAATTGCAGCAATACGCTCAATTTAAAAAAGCTCAAGTTCAGTATCAAGTTCATGCCGATATGGCGAATATGATGACAGGTAACGGTGGCACAATGTCTGCTCCGACAGCTTATTATTTATCGAATAATGAAGATGCTCGCGAAACTGTTTTACAGCAACAAGCAATGCAGCAACAAGCACAAAACATGCAGCTCTATCAAGATACAACTCGCTCAATAGATGATCAATATGATGATTAATTATTAATCGTCAGCTATCAATTGCTCTGAAAATTCGCTATAATTCGCGCCCAATTTATTAGCGTTAAGAAAGGAATTATAAACCGTGTTTGAATTTCCCAAATTCAGTAAGAGCAGTGTTAAAAATGATGTGTTATCGGGATTAACCGTTTCACTTGCATTAGTACCGGAGGCCGTTGCATTTGCATTTGTTGCAGGTGTTGATCCTATGGTTGGTTTATACGCAGCCTTTATGGTGGGGTTAGTTACCGCTGTTTTTGGTGGACGACCGGGTATGATTTCAGGTGCGACGGGGGCGATGGCCGTCGTTATGGTGTCACTGGTTGCTGAACATGGTGTACAGTACTTGTTTGCTGCCGTGTTACTAGCCGGACTGGTGCAAATTTTATTTGGTGTATTTCACCTTGGTAAATTTATCCGTATGGTCCCTCATTCGGTGATGATCGGTTTTGTTAATGGTTTGGCAATTGTTATTTTCTTAGCGCAACTAGGGCAGTTTAAGGTTAAAAATGCGGCGGGCCAATTTGAATGGTTACAAGGCTCTCCACTGTATATTATGCTCGCGTTAGTTCTCTTGACCATGGTAATTATTCATTTCTTACCAAAACTCACCACAGCAGTGCCATCAACTTTAGCTGCAATTGTGATTGTGACATTACTGGTTTACTTTATTCCAGCCATCGATACACGTACCGTTGTTGATTTTTTACGTACTATGTCGGGTAATGAAAATGCGACTATTGCTGGTAGCTTACCAACTTTTGCATTTCCTGCTGTTCCTTTTTCAATGCAGACATTACAGATTGTTTTGCCTTACTCATTGATTCTTGCGGCTGTTGGTTTGATTGAATCCTTATTAACCTTAACGGTTGTTGATGAGATGACCAATACCCGTGGTCGTGCCAATAAAGAGTGTATCGCGCAGGGCGCATCAAATATGGTTAATGGTGTATTTGGCGGAATGGGTGGTTGTGCAATGATCGGCCAGTCGATGATTAATATTAATTCTGGTGGTCGCGGCCGTTTATCCGGCATAACGGCGGCGTTAGGGTTATTAGCATTTATTTTATTTGCATCAGGCTTAATTGAAATCGTACCGTTAGCCGCGCTGGTTGGTGTGATGTTTATCGTTGTGTTAGGTACTTTTGAGTGGGCATCATTTAAAATGATGCGTAATGTGCCGAAAAAAGATGCTTTTGTTATTGTCTTGGTGAGTGCCGTTACTGTCTTTACTGACCTGGCGATTGCGGTATTTGTGGGTGTAATTGTCTCAGCATTAGTGTTTGCCTGGGAGCATGCGCGTCATATTCATGCAGTCAGTGAAGTTAGTGAAGACGGCAAAGAGAAAACCTACAGTGTGAATGGTCCGCTGTTTTTTGGTTCTGTAAGCAATTTCTTAGAGTTGTTTGATGTTAAGAATGATCCGCACCATGTGATTGTTGATTTTGCAACATCACGTGTTGTTGACCACTCTGCGATTGAAGCGATCAGTGTATTAACCGATCGTTATGTTCGCGAGGGTAAGAAGGTTCATATCCGTCATTTGAGTCGTGATTGCCGTAAGCTTTTACATAAAGCTGGCGTATTGGTTGAAATTAACTTAATTGAAGACCCATCGTATAAAGTTGCATCAGATACGCTAGGGTAAATGCATTAGTGACTGAGAATTTGATTTAATTGAAGATCCGTTAGGTTAAATCAGATAAACAGCAGATATAAAAAAACAGGTCTTTTGACCTGTTTTTATCTGTTTGAAACAGGTGTGGGTTGATAAAGAGCATCACATTTTGGACTTAGATTCGCTGTTTTAGCATTCCAAATTGAAAACCAAATATGTTTGTTACGTAGTGTCTTTTTTTTATGTCTCATCTTATTTCCTTTTTGATTTATTTGTGCATAATTTAGCTGCGTTATATTACAAACAGATGACAGCTGTTCGCATGTTTTATAAAGCTAACTTGCGAAAGAACAAAGAATCTTTTTTTTTTCTGTAAGATAATTCGCGAAATTTAGTAGGATTACCACAAATAAGTATGTGGGTTGGTTTTGTTGAGTAGTTTGTGTCGATTTGTGTCGATTTGCGTTGATTTGCGCAAAACTTTATTGATCATTTAATCACATCTAATAAAAAAACAGGTAAACTACTTCCTGCTAAGATGCTCGAACGACTTGGAAATGCCTATTCCTGCATTTCCAAGTGGCTTGGACATATATTATGTTTCCAGTATTAAACGATAAAGAAAAACTGTCATAAAGATGTCGTGTTTTTATCGTATAACGATTTCGAATAATAATGCTCAAATAATTTAAAAATTCGCATCTGCAGTTTTTAGATGTTTGGGTTAATTGTCAATTTATGTAATTAGTCGAGGTAACAAGTGATTAAAAAAATCGGTGTTTTAACAAGTGGTGGCGATGCGCCAGGTATGAACCCAGCTGTACGCGCAGTTGTACGTACCTGTCTAGCAAATGATATTGAAGTTTTTGGTATCTATGATGGTTATGCAGGGCTTCATCAAGGTAAAATTGAAAAACTGAATCGTCACGCTGTTTCTGACATTATTAACCGTGGCGGTACTTTTTTAGGTAGTGCACGTTTTCCTGAGTTTAAAGAAGAAAGTGTTCGTAAAGAAGCGATTAAAAATTTAGAAAAACACGGTATTGAAGCGCTTATTGTAATCGGTGGCGATGGTTCATACATGGGTGCTAAAAAACTGAGTGAAATGGGTTACCCATGTATCGGTATTCCTGGCACAATCGATAACGATATCGCAGGTACGGATTACACCATCGGTTTTATGACTTGTCTAAATACAGTTGTTGATGCAGTGGACCGTTTACGTGATACCTCTTCTTCACATAACCGTATTTCTATTGTTGAAATCATGGGCCGTTACTGTGGTGATTTAACCCTATGGGCTGCAATTGCAGGTGGCAGTGAATATGTAATCGTTCCTGAAGCGGGTTTTGATGAAGAGGAATTGCTAGTACAAATTCAACGTGGTGAAGAAAAAGGTAAAAAGCATGCGATTATTGCTATTACTGAACATATTGCCGATGTTAATGAATTAGCTAAACGTATTGAAGATAAAACTGGCCGTGAAACGCGAGCAACTATTTTAGGCCATATTCAACGTGGCGGAACACCAATGGCATTTGACCGTATTCTAGCGAGTCGCATGGGTGCTCATGGTGTTGAGCTGCTAATGGAAGGCAAAAGTGCACGTTGTATCGGTATTCAAAATGGTAAAATGGTTGATCATGATATCATTGAATGTCTGGAAGATATGAAACGTCCATTCCGTCGTGATCTATACGATTTATCACACGCTTTATTCTAAAATAAATGTGTACTTAATTATTTTAAAAAGCCTACCATCTGGTAGGCTTTTTATTATCTAATGGATTATTAATGAATACACAACCCAAAGCATATCAGGCATTAGTTGAGCTTGGCCAAATTCCCGAAATAAAAGACAATGCCCGAGAAATAAATGAGATGTTGGGCTTTATCTCTGTTATTGCCGCTACCCCGGAGCCGCTTGATCTACAAGACTGGTTTCCCCTGTTATGGGCACAAGGTTTAGCACCCTCATTTAGTAATGAGACGCTTGCTAGTGATTTCGCCGCTGCCGCACTGCAATTTTATGAAGACTGTTTAGTAAATTATCAGCAATCAACCCCTTTATCTTTGCCGGCCGAGTTATGGCTAAATGAATATCAGCAAGTGACTGAACAAGGTATCGCATTCGCATCCGGGTATCTGGCTGGTTTTCATAGCACAGAGGATATTTGGCAAAGTCTGAACTTAATACCTGGCTCTGAGCCTGAACAGTTATTACAAACAACTATGTTGTTATTAAGTAAGATGGCAACACCAAACAGCAACGATCCACAAATGCAGGCGTTATTTGTGCAGTTGCCAGGCATGGATGAAATCATCAGTTCTCTGCCGTCATTATTAAGTGCATTAGGGCATTTTTCTGTGCTGGTTGCTGATAATGTCTGAATATAAAGCAGAGGAGCTGTCTAAGTATGCGGGTTATTTTTCACTGCTTTACGAAAATGATGATTTTATCGTTATCAATAAGCACGCTGATATTAACTTTCATAGTGAAGATGGTGAGTTTGGCGTGGTAGTGGCTGTTGAAAAAGCACTGGCATGCAAGCTTTATAGTGTTCATCGACTTGATAAAATGACCTCAGGACTTTTATTGCTGGCTAAATCCTCGCAAATTGCAGCGCAACTTGCCGCTCTGTTTTCAAACCATCAAATACAGAAATATTATCTGGCTGTCAGTGATAAAAAACCGAAAAAAAAGCAAGGCCTGATAAAAGGGGGGATGGAGAAATCCCGCCGTTCAATGTGGAAGCTAACAAAACAGAAGAATAATTTAGCGATCACCCAGTTTTTCAGTTACAGCCTGGAAAATGGCAAGCGCCTGTTTGTTATTAAGCCGCATACCGGAAAAACACACCAAATTCGCGTGGCCTTAAAGAGTATCGGCAGTGCTATTTGTGGCGATCCTTTATATGCTGAAAAGTCTTTACAGACAGGTGAATATGATCGCGCTTATCTGCATGCTTACCAGATAGATTTTTCTCTGAATAATCATGATTTTAGTTTTCAAGCATTAGCGGAGTCCGGCGATCTTTTTCACAGTGAATCCTGTGTAAATAAATTGCAGAATATTGGCGCGGTTGCCGATTTAGCCTGGCCAAAGATTTAAAGCTGTGTGGATGATAGTGGCTAACTTACTATACCCGTGATACCTCAATGTGCTGATTTTGCATCTTGAAGTAACATGGGTGTAAGTGAGCCCTTGCTTATCTGTTATGCTTTTCGATATGGCTATTAAGCAAATTCCGTCCAGATAGGCGCATGATCCGACGGTTTTTCAATGCCCCTTAATTCATAATCAATACCCGCATCGAGCGTTTTTTCTGCTAACTTTTCAGTTGCTAAAATCACATCAATTCGTAGTCCGCGATTATCATCAAAGCCTCGAGAACGGTAATCAAACCAACTGTATTGGTCATTTACTTCCGGATTTAATAAGCGGAAGGTATCAATAAAACCAAAATCCATCAGTTTTGCTAACCATTCCCGCTCTTCAGGTAAAAAGCTGCATTTCTTGGTTTTTAACCAACGTTTAGCATTATGCTCGCCAATGCCGATATCTAAATCGAGCGGAGAGATATTAATATCACCCATTACAATCACATTATCATCGCTTGTATGGTGTTTTTGCAGATAGCTGTTTAAATCTTGATAGAATTGGCGTTTATAAGGATATTTAATTTCGTGATCCTGGTTTTCACCTTGTGGGAAATATCCATTTAAAACCTGTGTTTTTTCACCTTGCTCATCTTCCAGGGTAACCATAATCATACGTTTTTGGTGATCGTCATTATCAGTAGGAAAGCCGTATTGCACTGCAACGGGTTCCTGTTTGCATAACATAGCAACACCGTAATGCGCTTTTTGACCATGAAAATAGACGTGGTATCCCATCGCTTCAACCGCTTTAATAGGGAAAGCATCGTTATCGACTTTTATCTCTTGTAAACCAATTACATCTGGCTGGTGTTTATCAATAATAGCTTGCAGTTGGTGAAGGCGAGCACGTAGCCCGTTGATATTGAATGAGATAACTTTCATAGGAAAAAGCCTTAATAGGGTAAATATTAAGGCTGAATGTACCTTGCTGAGGGGGATAACTCAACAGGCAGGGGTCATAATAAAGAAATTAGCTTAACGTCGCTAGCACGCGGTGCAGGTGATCTACTGTTTCCAAACCGCTATCAGTTAAGTAACCACCATCAGGCTGGCTAATTAAACCTTTGTCAAATAAAGATTTAGCTGAAGCAATAATGGCAGGGCTGGCATCATTGTGAATTTTAATACCTTCTAATTGAGATTTTTCAGGGAATTTGGCAAGCAGTTTCATTTCTTCAAATAAAGCATCAGGGTAGTTTTTAATCATTATAATTCACCTCTATTATTAACTTCTGGAACGTTCATTCATATAAACATAAGTTGTGATTGAATTGCAAATGTTAGAATCAGTGAATTGGGGGTAGATCATGCAATTTTCAAAATGGACAAAAGCAAGGCGCGACTTATTTTATCACTGCTATGGAACTCTTCCCTGTTTCAACCGCAAATACGGAACAATTCCGCCTTTCCACAATAGCTAAATCCTATTATAAAATATAACTGTTTGATAAACAGAACTGAAAAATGTAACGTTTACTTTTATTGTAAATATTTGATGGGCGTCTTTTTTGTGGAAATACGGAATTGTTCCGTCTAATAAGATGTTAGAGGTATCCATGGAATTTAAGCTTTGGTTGAAGAATCTTGATAAAATCACGTGTAGTAGAAAAAATGATTATTTGATAAACAAAACTTTTAAAGGTGTTCTCACATGGATTTATAAAACAGAATACCGAGGTGGATGTCATGACACTTCTGCAGCCCTATTTATGTTACTAAGTGAGCAAGGGATAGATTCAAAACTATGCATCGGTGAAGTTAAGATTGATGATACCAGTTACTTTGATCATTCTTGGGTTGAAATAGATGGGTTAATTCTTGATGCTTCTGTTTGTATGCCCAATATTGGAATTTATGCCTTTCCTCCTGTATATGCTTCTCAAAGTCTTTCCATGTTAGGTGAGCCATTAATAACATACGGTGCATCATCTCCTGTAGGTTTTGATGAAAAAGGAATGTTAATAAGTAGTATTAATTTATCTGATTACTCGCTAGGTAATGCCGACAATCCAAAAATATTGTGGGACTTAACCAAAATATTATCTAAAGAAATTGGCCTGAGGGTTAATGCTGGTAAATTAAAAAATAAATACGGTGCAGTTAAAAGAAGCTTAATTCGAGGGGCGAACTAGGGGGGGGGATTTTATTGGGGAACCGATGCCAAGGGTAAAGCGAGACTCAGGCGACGAACTGCTGTTAAGAAACAGAAAGCGACGCTGAGCGAATATTACCAATGGATTAAGGCCAAACGATCGCTCAAATTGAGAGAGTGGTTGCCGCAATTAAAACGAAAACTGCTAGGATTTAGGAATTACTTCGGGCTACCCGATAACAGTCGCAGTTTAGCGAACTTATACAGTTATGTTTTGCATACACTGTACAAATGGCTGAATAGGCGAAGTGGTCGGCAATGTTATAATTGGAGTGATTTCAATAAGATGTTAACGTATTTTTAAATTGAAGTACTAAAAGTCAGCAAACGAAATGTTGTTGTCGACTGGTATTAGGGGCGTGTTTTACACGAGTGAATATATAACTGAAGAGCCGGATGCGGTAGTTCCGCATGTCCGGATCTGTGTGGGGGCGGTCTGGTAACAGATCGCTCTACCACGATTATGCAAAGGAGAGCTCGGTGAATTATGGTGATGTTTTATCCTTTTGGTTCGACGAAATAGAACAATCTAAGTGGTGGGTTAAAGATATTAGCTTTGATCGACTTATTGAGGACAAGTTCTTAGCTTTACATGAGCAAGCTAACAAATGTGAACTATTTGAATGGAGATGTTCAGCTAAGGGGCGTTTAGCGGAAATTATTGTTTTAGATCAGTTTTCTAGAAATATATTTAGAGATACGCCTAAAGCATTTTTATCTGATCAATTAGCTTTAGCTCTTTCGCAAGAAGCTATCTCTCTTGGCAAGCACCATGAACTAAATGAAATAGAAAGAAGCTTCATGTATATGCCATACATGCATAGCGAATCATTGAATATTCATGACGTTGCTGTTGAGTTATATAAAAACAATGGTATTCAATCTAATTTAGATTTTGAAATTAAGCATCGAGATATAATTGCAAAATTTGGCAGATATCCCCATAGAAATGCGATTTTAAATCGTGTGTCTACAGCTGAAGAAATAGAATTTTTGAAACAGCCTGGATCTGCGTTTTAATTGCATATAACAAAGCAAATCACCGGACGCATTACGGCTGTCTCTGTCTCTGTTTTTGCTAAAAGCCAAAAAAACGCAAAAACAGCGCCAACTTACGCGCAGGTGTTTGCAGCGTTGAGGTCGTTATAGGAACTTGTTTATTCTGAAATTTGGCTGTAAAAGCATTCTACAGCTTAGTTATATACACAAGGATAATCATGCACAACGTGGAAATTACAAAATCTCAAGAAATGCTTCTCCAAATTACAAAAATTGTTGAAACTGAATGTGCTCAAGATGCAAGCAAACTATTAGCAGATGGCTTTGTTTTACTTGGTGTAAGCAATAGTATTTTTGAAGATAGTGAAAATCGTTTTGTTTATACCGTTGGTTTTCCTAAACCAATTGAAGAACTTAGTCACTGGGCTCGTTCTAACTTTTAACAAAGCAGAGCAATTGGAGGCAGAGTAAAATTAAATTTTAAATTTACTCTGACCCCAATTATCCCTTTTTTAATGAAAATGATGGAAAGGTTGAAATTTCATCCGCTTCTCTTAACTACTAACTACGAAAAGCTAACAAGTAGCGAATAATTCAACTGGATTTACAATGCGTGGTATTTTTACTTCCAATCGAATCAGGTGGTTACGGTGTAATGCGGAAACGCCTCAGTGCGTTGTTCACCGGTTAATTGGGCGTTGGTACAACTTACAAGGTTACCTAATACAATGAAAAAAAACGAAATTAGTATCGCCATTGTAAAAAATTCACAAAATTTATTTTTAATCTGTTTGCGGCCAAAAGGCGTGCACCAGGGAGAGAAGTGGGAGTTTCCTGGGGGGAAAGTTGAAAAAAGTGAAACGTCCGAGCAGGCGATGTGCCGGGAGTTATCGGAAGAGGTGGGATTAAATGCCATAAACTACCAGCTTATTGAATCAAAGTTTTTTGATTATGGCGATCAGAAATTAAATTTACATTTCTATCTGGTTACGCAGTTTGCAGGGGAAGCGCAAGGTAAGGAGGGCCAGCCGATTAAATGGGTCAGTAAAGCGCAATTAGCTTTATATTCATTTCCGCAGGCCAATCAAACTGTTATTGAGCAACTTTAGCTATCTGTTAAAACTGCTCTCTAATTCTCATAAAACTGGCAAAACGAGGCACATCGTTTTTGGTTTTACCGATATATTTATAAGTGATAGTTGAACCAATTGCAGGCGGATTTTCACGTTCAAGATCGGAAAATCCACCGCCAATTTTAAAGATAATACCCGCTTCTGTTTTTACCAATAGTGCGCCAAGTCTGCCGCTGTTTCGACCTTTTCCTGGAATATGTTGTAATACAACTGCTTCAGCATCTTGATGTTTTTTTAGTTTCATCAAATCCTTACTGCGTTTAGCCTGATAGTAAGCACTACCTCTATGCAGCATTAAACCTTCGCCACCTTTAGCTAGCACTTGTTCTAGTAATAACTGCAGCTCAGGATTGCTTTGCAGTTTTTGCTGTTTAATCATTTTAAGATAGGGAGAAGCACTGTTTTCAACAATCTTCTCCATCAGTTTTATTCGCTCACTGAAATCGACTAATGAGCCTGGCAGATCAAAAATCATAAAAGAGATTTTCTTCCACTCCTCTCTATCTGCCTGCTGTTTGCGCACAATACCTGATACCTTTTCAAATTGGTTGCGCTTTATCCATAGTTCACCATCGAGCGGGGTATCAGGAAAACCGTTAGTGAACCATAAGGGCGCGTTAAAAATATTACCTTGGCGAGAGATAAGGTTTTTACCATTCCAATAAGCACGGACTCCATCGAGTTTTTCACTTATCCAATACTCTTGAATATTAATATCCTGATGGTAAATCGTGGCAAGTTGAATTTGCGGAGCAGTGGCTGACTGTGCAAAAGGGGAAAACAGTAGTGTCAAACAAAAGATTAAAACAGCAGGCATAAATTGACTCCCTAAACAAAACTTATATCAGTCTAGGGAGTTTTTAAGTTAATGCAAATTACTCAACAAAACGCATTGAAAGATCAACTGCTTGTACATGTTTGGTAAGCGCACCAACGGAAATATAGTCAACTCCCGTTTTTGCATAGGTGAGAATTGTTTTGCGATTAACATTGCCTGATACTTCTAAATCTGCGGTATGATCATTTTTATTGTTAATCGCCACCGCCTCGATCATCATCGGCACGGTAAAGTTATCCAGCATCACTCGTTGCGCGCCTGCATCCAGAGCTAATTTTAGCTCTTCGATACTTTCAACCTCAACCTCAACCCAGCGCTCCGGATGTTGTTCATTGGCGATGGCTATCGCTTGCGCTATACCACCGCAGGCAAGGATATGGTTCTCTTTAATTAAATAAGCATCAAACAGCCCTAAACGATGGTTAAAACCACCACCACATAAAACCGCATATTTTGATGCATTACGTAAACCAGGTAAAGTTTTACGGGTATCGAGTAATTTACAATCGGTTTCTGCAATCAAATCTATGTACAGTTTAACTTTACTGGCAATACCTGAAAGTGTTTGTATAAAATTAAGTGCAGTTCGTTCACCCGTTAATAATGTGCGCGCCGAGCCTTCAAGAGAAAAAAGTTTGCTATTGGCTTTAGCAAAGTCACCATCTTTAACGAACCAGGTGATTTTTACATCTCCACCAAGTTGTCTAAACACTTCCTGAGTCCATGCTTGCCCACAAAAAACAGCATCTTCACGTGTAATAACAACTGCTTTTGCCTGTTTATCTTCAGGAATTAAATTCGCTGTGATATCACCCTCTGTCGGGGGCAATCCGTTTAAATCTTCATGTAAGGCAATTTTCACACTTTGTGCTATCTCTTGTGCAACCATGGTTTATTTCCATCAAACAATAAAAAAACAAATATTACCTGCAATGCCTTGTTAATAGCAATGATCTCAGACGCGAACTCTTATAAAATATACAATCATTAGCAAACTGGAGTATTTATGGCATTGATAATTGGTTTAACCGGGGGAATTGGTTGTGGTAAATCAACGGTATCCTCTTTTTTTTCTGAGCTGAATGTTACAACTGTCGATGCGGATCTTATTGCCCGTCAAGTTGTTACTAAAGGGCAACCGGCGTTAAAAAAAATTGAGGAACATTTCGGTAAAGAGATATTAATAGACGACGTGTTAAATCGCTCACTATTACGTGAGATTATTTTTCAGGATAATGGGCAAAAACAGTGGTTAAACAATCTCTTGCATCCGTTGATTCGAACTGAAATTATCCGTTTATTAGCAGAGGCTGACGGGCCCTATGTTTTATTAGAAGCGCCATTACTGTTTGAAAATAAATTAGATATTTTGACTGATTATGATTTTGTGGTGGATCTCGATCCCGAATTACAAATTAAGCGGGCAAGTGCCCGAGACGGCGTTTCAGTAGAAAATATAAAAGCAATTATAAATAGCCAAATAGATCGTAAACAACGCTTACAGAAAGCCGATTTTGTGATTGATAATAATGGTTGCTCACTGCAA